>DAOVAR010000093.1 GCA_030670905.1 Candidatus Bipolaricaulota bacterium | reverse complement strand
TGGACTGATCGCTTCAGGAGGCTTCCGGCGCATCCTCCTCGTAGGAACTGAAGCCCTGTCTCGGGTTACTGACTGGAGCGACCGTAAGACCTGTGTCTTATTTGGCGACGGCGCTGGAGCAGTCTTACTGGAAGGAACTGCTCCAGGGGAAGGAATCCTAGGCAGTGCGTTGCATGCTGACAATGACAAAGCGCTGCTCCTTCACTTACCCGCTGGCGGGACAAGGTTTCCGGCGACTGAGTCAACCGTCAAAAACGGAGATCACTACCTAAGAATGGAGGGAGCAGGGGTTTTTCGCAGCGCGGTTCCAATGATGGAGAGCTCCACACGGGAAGCGGTTGCTGCTGCCAGCCTTCATCTTTCTGATATCGATTGGCTCATTCCCCACCAAGCGAACATTCGCATTATTGATTCGCTTGCTCGCCGCCTTCATCTCAGCAAGGACCAAGTAATCATCAACCTTGATCGTGTAGCAAACACCTCCACTGCTTCCATTCCCATTGCCCTTGATGAGGCGGTGCAAGCTGGACGCATTAAACATGGTGATCTGGTTGTCATGACCGCTTTCGGCGCTGGCGCAACCTACGGGGCAGTAGTAATACGGATTTAGCCATGCTGACTGATAACAAAGTTGCGTTTCTCTTTCCGGGACAAGGCAACATTCCCAAGACAATTATCTCCTCTAGAATCGGAAAGCATTTGTTTCATATAGCTGAGCAAAACGGTCTGTTGCTGCGTGAATTGGTGCAAGATAGTCAAATTGATCTACTTTCCCAAACACAATACGCTCAGCCAATGATCCTGATTGACAGCCTGATACGCGAAGAGAAACTAAGAGATAGAGGCTTGATGCCCACTGTCGTTGCTGGACATAGCCTGGGCGAATATGCTGCGCTTGTCAGTGCGGGCGTTCTCACAGCCAAAGACGCTTTGTGTACCGTAATTGAGCGTGCGCGATTGATGGCCGCCATCAAGGGAGGAATGGTGGCTGTCCTCAAGCTCCCAATTGTAGACGTACGTTCAATCTGCCAATCTGTCCGTGGCGACGTGGTAATTGCGAACTACAATGCGCCAGAGCAAGCTGTAATCTCAGGGGGAAAAGCAGCACTTAAACAAGCAACAAAACTGGTAGAACAGATGGGCGGGCGGGCGATCCCCTTGCGCGTCTCCGGCGCATTTCACTCATCGGCAGCTGTTGAAGCAGAGAAGAAACTTGCCCCAACAATTGCCAAACTGTCCTTTGCCACTCCCTTGGTCCCCATGATATCTAGCGTGAGCGGAGATCCTGAATGTGATGGTGTACGGTTAAAGAAACTGTTGTTGACACAGATTACTTCTTGTGTACGCTGGGTAGATGTGATAAACAGTATGATAAGGGAAGGGGTATCCTACGGCGTGGAAGCAGGAACCAATGGAGTGCTGCCTAGCCTTGGACGGCAGATCACCTCACAGATCAAGTTCTTGAGCTTCGAGGAGGCGCTACATGGGCGAATTTGACGGACGAATTGCTGTTGTAACTGGAGGAACAAAGGGAATCGGACAAGCAATCGCCACCTTATTACATAATTCAGGATGCCTGGTCGAGGTTGTTGACTGTGACAAGCAAGCTGGAGCACTTATAGAAAAAGAGCTTGAGGGCTGTCAGTTTCTGCCCGCGGATGTTAGTCAGTTCGCTCAGGTACAGCAGGTAATGAAGTCGATCTACGAAAAGCATGGGCGAATTGACTTCCTCGTTAACAATGCTGGGATCACCTGTGATAGGCTAACCCTGCGCATGCGCGAGGAAGAATGGGATAGAGTAATCGATGTTAACCTGAAGGGGGCCTACAATTGCATGCACGCTTGTTTGCGTTACATGCTCAAGAACAATAACGGAGCAATCGTCAGTATTGCCTCAGTGATCGGCGAAACAGGGAATGCCGGCCAGGCAAACTATGCCGCGTCAAAAGCTGGACTTATTGGTCTGAGCAGGAGTGTGGCTAAGGAGATGGCAGGTCATGGAATTAGAGTTAATCTTGTTTCGCCTGGGTTTATCAGCACAGCTATGACCGCAAGCTTGGACGATGAAGCCCGCAAGGCTTATCTTTCTCGCATTCCTCTTCACAGAGAAGGAACCCCTGAAGAGATTGCCTCCGTTGTGGCGTTCTTGCTTTCTGAGCGATCTTCATATATAACTGGTCAAGTTATTGATGTCAATGGGGGATTGTACCCGTGACACAGCGAAACATAACAGGAGGTGTAACCTGAGATGAGCGATATCGCGGAGAAGGCAAGAAAGATGATCATCGAACAGCTAATGGTAAGCGCGGAGGAAGTGACAGATGGTGCGTCCTTTGTGGAAGATTTGGGTGCTGACTCCTTGGATACAGTGGAGCT
>DAOVAR010000055.1 GCA_030670905.1 Candidatus Bipolaricaulota bacterium | reverse complement strand
TCTCACAGATATCTTCCGTTGACAACAGAGCGAGGGAGACAATATCCTTTGCGTACATAAGAATTCAATCCTCCTTTTCCATTATCGCTCGTTTGCCCGATACACCACCTGTCCGTTGAAGATGGTCAACTGTACCTTCATGTCTTTGATCGAAGCGGGGTCTAAGAAGGGATTCTCATCTAATAGGATCAGATCCGCAAGTTTACCGGGCTCGATCGAACCCACTTCTTGCTCAGCATTCCCCGCGAAGGCTCCTCCCATTGTGTATGCTCGCAACGCCTCCGCTACTGAAAGACGCTGACTTTCGAATGGAGCATTTACCGCCCAGTGAACTCCGTACAACGGGCCGAATGGCATACAGTCGGACCCAAAGGCAAGGGTTATTCCACCATCGACAATCCATCGCAGCGGATTCATGGTTTCAATCCGTTCTCGCCCGAACCGTTGTTCATACATCTCGCCGGGGAGGCCCCATTTTCCGGTGAAGTTGGGTTGCATCGAAGTGATCGCTCTCAATTGGTTTATGCGTTCAACTTGGTGTCGCGTAAGCATCTCGTCGTGCTCGATTCTGTGTCGCAGACGCGTTTCTCGAGCCGTTGGAGGGATCGCTTCTAGACAAGTAATCACTTGTTCAAGAGCCTGGGTTCCGATTGCATGGACCGCCAGTTGGATCCCGCTGTCATGGGATTTCTTCATCAGCGTTCTTAGTTCTTCGCAATCCCATAAGGCCATCCCCTTGTTCTCCGGGTTATCACGGTATCCCTCCGCAACCCAAGCGGTTTTGGCCCCAATCGATCCATCCGTGAACAGTTTCAGCCCACCAACTCGAAGCTTGCTATCTCCAAATCCACTAGATAGGCCGATCGCGATGAGCTCATCAAGAACATTTGGCGTAAAGTAAAGGCGGGCGCGTATACCTAGCCGGTTGTCACTCCACAGATTCTGATAGGACTTAAGATCGTCCCGAAATTCCTCTTCTTCGACTACCATCTGGTGAATTGAGGTTACACCGTGTCGGTGCGCATACCTTGTTGCGCTCTTGATTGCAGTTATGCTCTGTTGTTGATCGGCCCTAATCGCTTTTCGAACACGGGTAGTAGCATCTTCAAATAGTCGGCCGGTCGGCTTGCCCTCTTCTATTTCAAATCCACGCACGGACTCATCGAGGCTAAGCATGTCGAGTGCCTGCCCGTTTACACAATACAAATGGCCATCTATCCGTTCTAGTGCCACAGGCAGCTTGGAAACCACGACATCTATTTCCTCTGCGGTCATAAAAGTACAATCTCCGGAGGACCACTTGCTCTCATCCCAGCCAGCGCCGATAACCCAACCCGTGGGCTTCTTCTTCTGCACAGACAGTTTCAACCGTTGCAGAAGATCCTGTTTTGAGGTGGCAGACCTTAGATCCAGGTAATTGTCCAGGCTCACGCCCATCGACCTAAAGTGTGTATGCGCATCGATAAACCCAGGTAACATCACCTGTTTGTTGGCATCGATCTTGGCCGTAGAGCTAGAACAAGCTCGTTTGATCGATGCGGTATCACCAACGATTGCGACCCTATCCCCGTTGATGCCAACAGCTTGTGCCCACGGACATCGAGGATTCATCGTATAGATATTTGCGTTATAGATTGCTATATCCAGGCACATCCCCCATCTCCTTGCTTACTGCTGGTAACGTTGCTCCTTCCCACCTCAACATGACCATTAAATACGTCAGTTGCTGACGCGGTCAGACATAGTGCATGATGCTTCCCGGACTCCAGCTTCACTGCCTCTCCCTAATCTACTCGTTCTGTTTTCTCATTAAAGGAGATTCCCATTTGCTTGAGTTCGGCGAGCACTGGCTCATAGATCTCATAGACAACAGGGACTTGGACGCCAACAAGGTCAATCTTTCCCCGCAGGATTATCTTTGCCGCGACTGCTGCTGGTAACCCTACCAGTCGACACATTGAGGAATCCCCGTGCGGAATCCCGTAGTCGATCATCGTAGAAGTCGTCTTCTCCGTGCGATTGGGGTAGCGGGCGATGAACTCGTGCTGCATCACGAGAAGGTCACGTTCACCAGGAGCATACCGCATCTTCTCAAGCATCCGCGCTGCGAGAACATCAAGCGGCGAATGCACTGCTTTCGGAAGCGGCTCGTCGCCTAACAACCCAAGCCACTCCAGGTCGGAGAGGACACGAGAGTCCGGAGAAACGTCAAGGAACGCCGCGAGATCGGCCTTAAGGTCATCTCTAGCGCTATCGATCAATCTACCAGTGAACTCACCGAACGTAAGGCCGGCAAGGTCAGGCCGCTCCTTCTCACTAAGGAGGCCAAGCTCGCCAATCTTGTTCATCGTTTCGCACCAGCCCGGATAGCGAAGTGTCCCGCGAAACATGTTGTTCACACCATGGATTCCGTAGGTATCGATGTAGGGGAGGCTGTCGCGGTTTGGATACCCTTCGAGGGTACCGAAACCCTCGATCTCCACCGGCCAGTGATGAGAAAAGAGATCCTCACCAGGGATACTAACTACCTTACCCTCCTTAAGGTATTGAGCCGGGTTCTTTCCAGCAAGGATTACCCCACGCGGACTCCAAGAAAACTTGTAACCAAACGGATTATTGTTTGCATCCGGAGCAGGAAGGCCGCCACAATAAGAGGAAAAACTAACAAGTTTGCCACCGCTTGCCTTGATTTGGTCGATTACCTGCATCGCTGACATATGATCGATCCCAGGATCGACACCGATTTCGTTTAGCAGGATTATTCCTGCTTCTCTGGCTGCGGCATCAAGGGCCTTCATCTCCTCTTTTACGTAGGAGGCGCTAACCATGGCTTTCTTATGCTTAATACATAGCTTCGCCACAAGTGGATGATAGACGTAAGGAAGGAGACTGATCGAGAGATCGGCCTCGCCAATAAGCCGCTCCAGTTCAACTTGATTGTTGACATCAAGTTGTTCTACAGATCCGTTCTTCGCATCGCCAACAAGGGCCTGTGCCTTGCCGAGCGTACGGCTTGCTACTTTGACGTCAAACCCTTCCTGGGCAAGAAGGTAACGGACTAGCGCTCGGGCGACGAGGCCGGCGCCTAAGATCAGTACTTTTTTCATTGAAACTCCTTTCCTGTTCTTCCTAGAGAAGGAACTGCTCTATATAACGATAGTCAGGCGTCAGTTCTCCCTTGTAGACAATTACTGCCCGTTTTATATGCGGAGGAAGTCCACACGAGTCAAAATCCGTGGTGAAATCGGCCTGGGCAATACTTGGAACAAAACCCTTAAGAATTCCACTGAAGAAGATTGATGCCTCGTGAGGTAATTCAGCAGGCAGGATATCCACTGCCATGATCACCGGTCCATTTCCCTTAACTCCGTCCGTCACCTTCTCGTCAATTGGGTCGTATACATAAACAGGATTATGTGGATTGCTTGACTTGAGTGTGCATTCGATCGCGCCCTCCACATCACAGGTGATATCTCCGATTACTCGCAAGCGCCAGTTTCCATCTTTGTACAATTCCTTAACTGCCTGTTTTGTCACGAGTGGTGGGTACGCCTTTCCCCAATAGATAGCGTTGATGAGAACATCCAAGTAAGGCAGATACTGTGAGAAAATTCCTCGGTAGCGCTCCGGATGCTGGTAGTAGTCTTGTAGGTCAAATGGATGACAAGTGTCGATGCGCTCGACAGTATCTTCTTCTCTGAATACAACCTTGTATACAACGTCATCTGACCTAAGAGGGCTGCTTGTTAATGTGGCAAGATCTTGTGGCGAGATCTCACGGGTAGGGAGGAGATCGAGGATCTCTTGTGCTCCACGAGAGACATTTCCATAACCGGCAAATCCAACTACGAGTGGGGAGATCTCTTGTGGTAATCCTTCGGATTTGATCCTTTCTCCGACACTTCGTACAGCCTTCTTTGCGCTAGCAAGATCGGGGTAGTCAATGACGCGCCTTATCTGCTGGAAAGGAGTTTCAATCCCTTCCCAAGCAAGTCGTTCCTGCATTGCCCACAAACTCTCGATCATGCCAACCAGCCCGGCATAGTTCCCGAAGAAGATCAGGCGGCGGCCGTTGTCGTCAGTTATCTTTTCGTAGTCAATCAGAGTACAGTTAAGGCTGAGCATATGCCTTAGCATCGGCATATTGAAGCTTTGTCCCTTGATTGTGTGCGAGAAGAAGACGTAGGTTGTTTCAGGATTCAGCGCTTCAAGTGGGATTTCTTTGATCCCCAGAACAACCGGACAGGAAGAAAGGTCCTGCGCGACAGTAATTCCAGCTTGCTGGTACGCTTTGTCGCCAAACACTCGATTCGGAGAAGTTTGGGCAATGAACTCGATTCCATGTTTACTGGTCAGTTCCTTTGCATCTTGTGGAGTTAGCGGCGTCCGCCGTTCCCAATCGTACTTATCCTCCCGTCGAATCCCAACTTTGCTAGCCAATTGTTTCCTCCAGTCTCCCCAAATACTTGGTCTCAAGATAACTCTCCAGTTCCCTGAAATGGGCATTGATCGCCTCAGTTGCTCCCGGTTTATCTGCGTTACGGATAGATTCCAAGATATGCTCATGTTCCCGCAAGGACTTCTCCATGCCTTCTATGACATAGCCCGTGTTAACACGATCCAGCAACTCTTTGTTGGTGAAGCTATAGAGGGCCTGTAGGGCATTTCGTAATGGAAGATTATCCGCGCTGTCTGCAATGCTGAGATGAAACTTCTCATTGGCCGCGAGATACTCCTGTTGTTCACAAGCGCTAACAGCTCTTCTCATTTCTACCAGATGGTCTGTAATTTCGTTCAGATCAGTAGGAGTCGCCCGTTCTATAGCCAGTCTTATCAAGACAATCTCTATTTCTTTGCGTGCTTCCCAGATCTCTACAAGATCCTTGGTGTCTTTCGCCAGGTTTAGAGCCCGTTCAATATCAACTTTGCTATCAACCGGATTCCTAACATATGTTCCCGCGCCAACCTTGCTTTCAAGGATGCTACTAAGCTGCAAAGCACTTAGCGCTTCACGAACGCAGTTTCTACTCACTTTCATCTGCTCCGCGATAGCCCTTTCTGCTGGAAGCCGGTCCCCCTTCTTGTATTCTCCGCGCCTTATGGCAGCAAGGATCTGCTCGGCCACATAAGCGCTTTTCCTTTTCAACCTGCTAATTTCCTTAAACACCAATGGCCTCCAATCTGTCCAACCAATAAACCAATTATAGTAGGCAGCTACGAGCTGTCAAGGATACTACTCTAATGCCATTCCACATTGCTAAGGAGCGGTGAAGCAGTTAAATGGTTGAATAGTTGAGTAGTTGAGTAGGGAACCGGAAGAGAAAGTTATCAGTTTTCAGTTATGAGTTATCAGCTAAACACAAGAATACGTAGACCGTGTGTAGCGTCGGGGTTCATCCCCGACGTTAAGCGTAACGTAGCAAGAATACGCAGACCGTTCGTAGTTAAAGACAACTAAGGAGAAAAGACACTGCTTAACCGCAGAGGCCGCAGAGATCGCAGAGGAAACCAGGAAAGAAAGTTAACAGTTTTCAGTTCTCAGTTTTCAGTAGTCAGTTCGTCCTTCCTACTCAACCAATCAACTATTCATCTTGTCTTTTCCTTCCCATTCAACCAATCAACTAATCAACTATTTGACTCGCCTTTTCTTGGCCCCCGACTATGTTTTCAACTCAACGAACCCAACGAACTCAACGAACTCATTACCCATCACCACTCACCGTCTTTTGACTGCCGACTCCCGACTCTGGACTATCTTTATCTCCCCCTCAGGCGCTGCTACTACAAAACCTCGAAGGGGACAGGCTACTTTTTGAGTAGGCTATTCACGGCAGAAAGAGTAGCCTGTCCCCTTTTTGCTCTAGCTTAACGAACGCAGTATGTCGTAAAATGGTAAATGAAAGGCATAATATAAGTACGTCAATCACAGAGGCGAGCAACAGAGAAAACCTCTGAGACAAAGGCAAACCGCTCGAAAGGGCGGGGCGCAAAACAAGGGGCCTTACTC
>DAOVAR010000070.1 GCA_030670905.1 Candidatus Bipolaricaulota bacterium | reverse complement strand
GGTTCTGGCAAGCTCACCTTGCGATTGGTATACGTCCATGGCGGCAGATATCCTAACGTCGCCTGTGCGTGACTGCACACAGACAGGCCGAATGTCTCCTCTCATCGTGTATAGAGTGCCTGTAGTACTTCGGGTTTCGGCCACTCAAAAGTTCTAAAGTTGTCCAGTAAGGTACGGGGACGGAAGCAGACGAAAAGACAGCCTTCCCTGCTTGACGAATAGCCTGATCGAATGAAAGGTACGCGGATCAATGAACCGTAGCCCTGACAAAACGGAGAGCAGGTTCTCCTTCACTGCTACACAGCTAGGGATTGAGAATGAATATTTGAATGGAGCTTGCAGCGCCTATTAGCAGTATGGAAAGGGCGAGTGTCGTACCCTCCGATTGGAATAATCGCTGAGGCCCTTTCTCAAACATAATTCCAACATAAATAACAATAAATGCACCGATCAGAAAGATGCTTCCTAGGAGCGGCCACCTTAACCACCCGACTGATGCAAGCCAAGGTCCAATCCCTGTCCTATGTGGTACATATGAGAACGCGAAGTATCCTGAGATTACAAAAGGTAGAAAGCCCATCCATGCGCCTACCTCCTTACCTGACCTAGGGAGTCGGACCTTCCACAGATCTAAGGTCCGCATACCTGCAAGCAGACTGCCTAGTACAACGCACACCATTGCAGCAATCTTCCAACCTAGCATTGCTTTCGAGAAAACGGCCACCAACGACGACCCCTAGGTAATGCCAAAGGAGTAAGCCGGTCGATCTTCTCACGCAGCCAGATTACTTCTTGACGCAAGTGTTCGTTCTCCCGTTGCAATATCTCTACCAGTTTATCGCGGCTTCCTGTAGTTATCCGAGTAGGCGAATCGTGGTCGCTGTCTAGCTCTTCCTGAACCCTTATAACAGCACGTTTTATTGAGATTCCCTGAGCTTTCCGAATATCTTCGATACGCCGGAGCATAGCTAATGCTTCACCGTCGAGAAGTAGTTCATTGTTTGAACCACGCCTTACATGCCTATCGAGATCACCATTAAACGCCTGCAACCTCCGATAAACTGAACCCATTGACAATCCTAGAGTCTTGGCTACATCTGCAAGTTTTAGCATAGTGACAGGATGATAAGCTGAGGGAAGGGCAACAGTGAACCCAGAGGACCCTTCTCTGAGTAACCAAAAGGTGTTCTTGAGGTGATTATGAGTTAAGTTTGAGATAAGACGTGCAAGTAGTGTTAGTATATTGGTACTGGAAACACAGTCATCATGTCAGAGACTCCGGTGATACTGCCGGAGCCTTTGGCTTTTCTGCTTCTCGCATTTTACTACTGAATCTTACCTAGCACTAGTAGCGAGAGATGTTTCAAGGCAAAACAGTAATACGAAAAAAATGCAGAGAACCATCAGGCCAAGCACACTACGAATTAACCAGGGCTTTTTCATCCTATTATCGCTCTTATATGTCTGAAAACCCGCGTGAACCAAGAGTCATATCCCTGAGGCTCTTCTTTAGGCGGCGCAAGTTGACGGTGATAATCAAGGGCAAGGTCCCTCCAATGATTCCGCTCACCTTCAAGGTTGCGGATACGCCAGTCCTTTTCCTCAATTAGGCGCTCTTTATCCTTTAGCACTTGTTCAAGTAGTGGGTTTTCCTCACCTTCCCGCGCTGTATGCGCGGCATGCGCACCTTGCTCTGCACTCACCCTAGCTACCGCTTGCCGGATCGGGATACTCTCCGCTTTCCGCACATCCTCCAGGCGTCGCAGTAAAGCCAGCGCACTAGAATTGAACAGGATCTCATTGTTAGGCCCGCGGCTGAGATAGCGGTCCAGTTTCCCGTTGAACGCGTCAAGCCTACGGTAGACTGCCCTAGCTGATAGGCCCAAACTCTTAGCTACGTCTTGAATGTTTGCCATAGTGGTATAACGGTAAGCTGAGGGAAGGTCGATACTAAGCTCACTAGATCCCTTTTGAGGTGATTTTGGGGGGCTCTGAGGTGTCTATGAGGGGCTTTCTAGCCGGCCTGGATCTCAACAGGAAAAAAATTGCCTTTTCTATCCTTGTTTTGCTATCCTCTTCACAAGGAAGCAAACATGCGAAATTACTATTTGTTGTATGTTTAGTTGTACGGTACCCACTATCATGCCCTACTCCCTGCAACAAGCTCCTCGAGATCGCTCGCCCTAGGCCACTCAAAAGTTCTAAAGTTGTCCACTAAGGTACTCTTAGCTTATGGCCTTGCCTTGGGCCTGGTCTTGTATGCGGCTGGGCTTTGAGCGGAGCGGCGGAATGTTCAGCGCCACGGGAAGGAACGACCAAACCCACGAGCCTGGGCGGATGACCTCAGTTTGCTGATTGGATGGAGATGTAGCGATGGGACGTTCCTCAACATCCAGATAGGGGTTACCAACGATAATCAGGACCGCTCAGTAGATCGGCTTTTTCGCCACGTTTCCTCCACTCACCAGAAACAGCGCTGCTGCAAACCCAACCACGACATCGAAACTCCAGGAGATCGGGAGGTATCCGCTATGATCTGCCAACCGTGCTTCTGAGTGTCCTCTCTCATCTGATCGACGGCCTCATCGTAGGTCCCATCAACCTCCGCAACATTGGCTCCGTAACACTCGGTGGTTTCTATTCGCACCGGAACCATGCCTGCACGCTGTAGGCCACTTGGTGTTTCCAGCAAAGCAACTTTCTGCAAGGCAGACCCAACTAGCAGCAGCGATCTTGATGGGCTGAAAGGTCTCGGCTATAATGATTTGATTACACGCGGTGTAGCTGTGTGCTCATTTGAGCGCATTGAACTGGTATCTTTGATTCGAAAAGGAGGTGCACTGATGGAGATTGCTCTGAATACTGATGTTTACTGCGCTGATGATCCTTGTGGCCGCTCTACCTACATCATTGTAAATCCCATTACTGACGAACTGACGCATCTGGTCGTGAAGGAGAAGAAAGCGCCACATGCTGAACGTCTGGTCCCGCTTGCGTCTGTAGCTGTCTCGACGCCTAATCGGATCGATTTGCAGTGTACGAAGGCTGAATTGGCAAAAAAGGAGCTGTTTGTCGAAACACAATACATCCAAGTGACGGAACCTATGCAGGACCTTTCTCTTCCAGACATAAGTGGCTATTGGCTGCATCCTCATGTCGTGCCAGTGACGGTGTTTACACCGCAAGAGATCAGGCATATCCCACCGGACGAGCTAGCTGTACGGCGGGGCGCTAGGGTGAATGCTACCGATGGGTACGTGGGACAAGTAGACGAACTCTTGGTTAATCCCACAAACGGTCACATCACCCACCTGGTCATGCGCAAAGGACACCTCTGGGGCGAGAAGGATGTCAGCATTCCGGTTTCTGAGATCGATCATGGCGAAGAGAAAACGGTTTACCTGAAGCTTGACAAACAGAACGTTGGGAAATTGCCAACGATTCCCATACGACGCAAGCAACACTAAACCACCCCCCACCCCCCCTGTACCACGTTGTTGACGAGAATCAACTGGATCGCATTCGTGCCGATTCCGAGCGCTTCCACAACCTGCCGCACGGTTGTCCTTGCTTCAAGCTCCAAGGAAAACGGCTGTCCGGGTTTCAGCGACGGACGCTCCTTCTATGAGGAGGGATGGAGCCTAACCTCAACGCGAATCGGTCTACTCATTCCGGCGCTCATGCTTGCAAGAGTACGACTTCTACAGAAGTCGCATGTCGTTGGGAAAAACGCCACGCCGATCGCCCGGCTCCACCGGCCGCGCCAGTCCCAAGTACTCGCCATTGAGGAAGATGTTGTTCCCAACCTCCTTGAGTGGAACCCCGATTCGCTTCGCGATCCAGCCGATCGATCGTATCGCCTTTCACCATAAGGTCAAAGACGGCACGCCTCGACACCGCTGAAGCCTACCCCATACTGGCTCCTGGTTTAGCCAAGCACCTTGTCGAGTTGCTCGTCGGGTACGACCCACACGACGTTGTGAGGTGGGAGCGACTCGTGCCGCATGAACTCCGGCAGGCGGTCGTGCGCTTCGGTGAAGCCGGCGGCCTTGTTAAACGTTTGCTCCATGTTAATGATCTTCTTGCCAATCTTGCCGACGTCGTCCATTGTCCACTGGGTCCCCAGTACGCCGTTGCACTCCTCTATCACCCCTTCAAAGCCTTGAGGAATGTCGAGGATGGCAAAGGTGATGAACAGGCAATGGCCGGGAGTAGGAAAATAGGTTTAGTGATGGGGAAACCAAACAAGAAAGAAGATTTGGTCTCTATGAAAGAGCTTTTTGAAGCCGGCAACGTAAAACCTGTTATAGATAGATGTTACCCGTTAAGTAAGGTCCCCGAAGCTTTCCGGTATCTTGAAGAAGGACACGCCCAAGGAAAATTAGTCATAACTGTGGTAGGGTGATGCCCTATGATTACAACTCCAAGTCTTCATATATGCAGGCTCCAGCCGTGAGGGCACAAGTTCAGCTGACTTCGGATCTGATAGCCAAGCGGCAGCAGTGTTCTCCAATCGTTATCCACCCAGGCTTC
Organism: Candidatus Bipolaricaulota bacterium; assembly: GCA_030670905.1. GTDB lineage: Bacteria > Bipolaricaulota > Bipolaricaulia > UBA7950 > UBA9294 > JAUVYF01. Next base: position 136 of record DAOVAR010000070.1, on the reverse strand, counting down.
AGGTCTTCCAGGCCTTCTTGGCTGCGCTTAGCATTTTCCACCTTGCTTCTCTGCACTTGCTGAATTCCAGTTGGGTACCTATTCCATACCTGCTCTGGATCATCGCGCGTAGAGCGCCTCTAACATTTCAGGCTTC
>DAOVAR010000109.1 GCA_030670905.1 Candidatus Bipolaricaulota bacterium | reverse complement strand
AATCTGTGAAAATCTATTCCTGTGCCAACTCGTATCTTGGTCATCTATTCACCCTAATGAAACAGAAGTACTCTTAGTCATCATTGTACTGAACTTCAAGGGAACGAACTATCTCTCGCGCAAGGGAAAAGGAAAACCCGCGCCGGGTGAGGTAAGACATCATTCGGCGGATACGGCGCTTCTCGTCTAACCCATGATAGCGCTTGAAACGTTCCTGGGCCAGGTTAACAGCAAGTAGTCGTTCTTTCTCAGGAGAGTAGAGCTGTTCCACTATCTGCGTAACCGTACATTTGGCGATGCCCTTATCGAGGAGTTCTCGCTTGATAGCTTGTCGTGAAAGGGGATGATTCAATAGCCTGTCTTCCACCCACAACCGGGTAAACAGACTATCATTCAACAGATCCGCTGACTCAGCTCGTTGCAGTGTTTGTGCAATCGCCTCATCGGAGAATCCCTGCGACTGAAGCCTTGTCCGGGATTCTGCTATGCTGCGTGGCCGATACCGAAGTAAGCGGATTAAGCTTTGCCAGGGGTCAGTCGGCGTCTGCAACCTCCTCTGTGGGGGTGTTGGGAAAACCGGCCTTGTCTCGAATAGCTGCTTCAATCTCATTAGCAAGTTGTGGGTCTTCCTCTAACACACGGGCGCTGTTCCCAATACCCTGGCCAAGGCGTGTGTCATTAAAGGAGTACCAGGAGCCACTGCGTGTAACGAGATCAAGTGACTCTGCTGCATGTAATAGATCGCGTGAGCGCACGATTCCCTTGCCATAGATGATGTCAAAGGTTGCTTCCTTGAATGGTGGAGCGACCTTGTTTTTTACCACACGCACGTTGATAGTTCTTCCGATTTCCGATGAACCTTCTTCGATCCTGCTAGATGGCCACAAGCTCAGCCGCAGGGAGGCGTAGAACTTGAGAGCACGTCCTCCTGAAGTAGTGGTTGAAGGACCAAAGCGCGATCCACTGATTACCGAACGAAGCTGGTTTGTAAAGATAACGATTGTTCTTGACTGAGAGATTGCGCCTGAGAGCTTGCGCATCGCTTGACTCATCAATCGTGCTTGCAGTCCCACCTGCGCATCGCCCATCTGTCCTTCGATCTCGGCGATGGGAACAAGCGCGGCTACAGAATCAACTACGATAATATCAATCGCTCCACTGCGGGTAAGCTGTTCGGTAATCTCGAGCCCTTGTTCTCCTGAGTTTGGCTGTGCAAGGAGTAGGTGGTCAAGGTCCACTCCCAATGCGCGTGTATAAGTTGGGTCAAGGGCATGTTCCGCGTCAACAAAAGCTGCTGTTCCTCCTTTCTTCTGAGCTTCTGCAATTATGTGTAGAGCAAGTGTTGTCTTCCCGCTTGACTCCGAGCCGAAGATCTCAGCGACTCTTCCGCGTGGTATACCACCAACACCAGTTGCAATGTCAAGCGCAAGAGACCCAGTGGGGATTGTTTCCACCTGCAATACCTGGGCCCCGTCACCAAGCCACATAATTGCCCCCTCACCATAGGCTTTCTTGATCTGTTTTAGAGTGCTATCAAGTACTTCTTGTTTTCCCATGCTTTGCCCCCTCTGATCTTTCTCCTATTTTAGAAGGGTGACATGAGAAGATCAAAGAACTAGGTAAAGAGTAGGAGTAAGAAGACAA
>DAOVAR010000096.1 GCA_030670905.1 Candidatus Bipolaricaulota bacterium | reverse complement strand
CCCATACCAGAATAGGGCAATTGCGTCATCTGCCGACTCCAATGCGGCGCGAAAGCCTTGTTCTTCACCTTGTACGAAACTGGGGTCGAGGCGCAAGCTGGCGAGCGCATGGGCCTGTCCCTTAGCAAATGCCTTTTCTTGCTCGCCCCGATCGGTAATGTAGGCAAAGCCAAGCTCAAAGTACCCTTGTGAAAGACGATTGGCTATGTGTACGCGCGTCTGTCGCTCCTCTTCGGGGACAAGGTCAAGCAGCTGTTCATAAGCAGCAAGAGCAGTCTCAAGCCGTTGTTGGTAAGCCTCGAATTCAAAACTCCTACCCCAGCGGTCAAATGCAGTGTCGGCTATCTCGATCTTGTCGCTTGTCTCTGCAAAGGCGCCCAACGACACAAACAATATGAGTATTAACAGCTGGCACATCACTTGTTTCTTCAATACACTTTCCTCCTTATGTTCTTGCCAACTATCTTTCACAAACGGCACCTGGGAATCAACTTCTCTATTGACAGACTCGTTTAGGTTAGATAACATGAATCTATTGCCGGGGTGGCGGAATTGGCAGACGCGCATGGTTGAGGGCCATGTGGACATCAACGTCCGTGCGGGTTCAAGTCCCGCCCTCGGCACCAATATGTAGAACAAGGCCGATCATGAGAATCTTACTAGATGTTATGGGCGGTGATTCCCCACCAGAAGAATTAATAAGGGGGGGCGTTGCCGCTGCACATGAAACAGACGTCGATATTCTGTTTGCTGGCAACGTGCAAACCATCCGTGCTGTGCTTGCGCGAATCCACGAACAAGAAGGGAGCCACCTCTCCATCCTTCCTACGACACAAACAGTTACCATGGCTGACCCGCCAGTACAAGCAGTGCGAAACAAACGTGACTCCTCCCTTGTCAAAGGCCTTGTCGCATTACGAGACAAGCAAGTCGATGGATTTGTCTCACCGGGGAATACAGGCGCGGTAGTCGCTGGATCGATCTTCACCCTCGGAAGACTTCCAGGCATCCTGCGTCCTGGAATAGCTGCTTCTCTTCCCACCCTGCCCGGACAGGACATCGTCGTAATCGATGTAGGAGCAAACGTAGACTGTGATCCCAAACACTTTGAAGGCTTCGCAATGATGGGAGCAACGTATGCGGCTGCCCTCAAAGGGATTAACGAGCCAAAGATCGCTCTGTTGAGCAATGGAGAGGAGCGAGGAAAAGGAAACAAACTCAACTATCGTGCTTATGAGCTACTGGAAGCCAGCTCACTTAGATTCATGGGCAACGTTGAGGGTCACCGCCTCCTCACCGAGAGACCTGTGGATGTTGTGGTCTGTGATGGATTTGTTGGGAATGTCTACCTGAAGGCAGTAGAAGGAGGAGTATCAGCTGTCACAGCCCTATTGCGAAGAAACATTAACGCCAGTGCTCGCGCAAAAGTGGGGGCTATATTGATGCAACCTGTCTTTAGTGCCCTTCGCGACACTCTCTCTTACCAGCGCCATGGGGGGGCGCCTCTTCTCGGCGTGAACGGCGTCGTAGTAATCGCCCATGGCAGATCCGACGCCAGGGCAATCCAAACTGCAATCAGTGCTGCTCGTTGCGCCGTCACAGCAAACCTCAACAAGCTTATTACTGAAGAAATGAAGCGGGAGAACGCAAATGGGGGCTAGAATCACAGGGATGGGAAGTTACCTTCCGCCGAAGATTATCAGCAATGCTGATTTGGAAAAGCTTATTGATACATCTAGCAAGTGGATTGTAAAACGAACAGGAATTAAGACCCGTCATCACCTAAACAGCGACGACGATCCCGCTATCATGGGAATCGAAGCAGGGAGAGATGCCCTATCACAAGCAGGTATGTCACCTAATGAGATTGATCTGCTAATCGTTGCCACAAACTTCCCTGATATGATCTGTCCTGGATCCGCACCTTTTATTGCTGCCGGTCTCGATCTCGATCAAACTCCGCTCTTCGACATCAAAGCAGGCTGTTCCGGTTTTGTGTACGGCCTTGTCGTTGCCAATGGACTGATCGCTTCAGGAGGCTTCCGGCGCATCCTCCTCGTAGGAACTGAAGCCCTGTCTCGGGTTACTGACTGGAGCGACCGTAAGACCTGTGTCTTATTTGGCGACGGCGCTGGAGCAGTCTTACTGGAAGGAACTGC
>DAOVAR010000084.1 GCA_030670905.1 Candidatus Bipolaricaulota bacterium | reverse complement strand
CTTCCCCGAAACCCCCGACGCCAATCAGAAGTACGCCACCAAATACCATCGCCAACAGAAAGAAACGTCTCATAGCTTGCACCTTCCTCTAGTTGCAAGTAGTTCTCAGTTATCAGGAAGAAAGGCAGTTGTCAGCCGTCGGTTTTCAGTCGTCAGTTGTCAGTCTCAGACCGTTTGTAGCGTCGGAACCTGTGTCCGACGTTAAAGACAACGTTGCACACCCCAGTGCAATAGGATTGCACAAGGCAGGTAAAGTGCAACGCTCCCCCTCCCTTCAATTCCCTCCCTCGATCGGGGAGGGAAGATTGTCTAATATTCCTCGCTTTTTGTCTGGTTCTTGTCACTCTTTACTGTTTGTTGACATCTGGATGCCCCCGTATCAAGTACGGGGCAGGCTTATCAAGTCCGGCATGACGGCATACCCTGGATCGGGTCCAGGGCAGGCGTCGTCATTCCGGCGAACCCTGGATCGGGTCCAGGGCAGGGCCCGGGAATCCAGCGTAATAGTGGTTCTACGTTATACATCACACATCACTCATCACGCATCACTGTCTTTACCTTCACCCAACAAACTCTACGAACTCTACGAGCTCTACAAACCCGCTCACCCATTCCTCTGCGACTGGCCTCTAGGTGGTCTGGGTGATGTGTAACGACCAAACCGCCAGAATGCGAGAGCCATCAGCAGGCATAGACCAAAGAAGTACCACATCCACCACGGAAAATTGAGCGGACCCAATCGGCTGTTGCCCCACATCCAGTAATCATTACCCAGAAGGAAAAGCAGACCGAACCCCAGAACCCATTGCCAGTTTCTGCCTCTCCTTTTTTCCCGCTTTGCCTCCGGTGCCCGTGCCTGAGCATGAGCCTGAGTAACAAGACTGACCACTACAAGAACAACAGCTGTTACAAGAACAACAGGAACCACTGGCAAGGTCCCGAAATCAGGTAGAAGATGAAGATGATAACCAACAACCAAACCTTCTCCAACGACAATCGAGGCTATCGCTCCTGTTGCCGTTGCCCGTTTCCAGTACAAAGCAGCGACAACTGTGGGAAAGAGAACCGCCAGGCCAGTGAAGGTTTGCGTAGCAATCTCTAAGAAGGTAGCCGGAGGCCGCCAGGCAATAGCCAGTCCGGCCAGGGCTAGCACTACTACAAATAACTTCCCCATCCATGGCGAGGAGGCGTCTTTTCTTCTATGCTTGACAAGGTCACGCGTGAACATGGAGGACAGAGTAAGGAGCTGAGAATCAAGGGTTGACATGAGGGCAGCAAGAGCCGCTGTTAGTACAAGGGCCTCTAAAACTGGCGGAGTAAATCTGGAAAGGAGTAAGGGAAGGATTTGATCTGAGGCGGTCCCTGCCGGAAGCTCGGGAAACGCCAGCCGCCCCACCACTCCGATTGTCACCGGAAGCAAGAACAAGAGGCCGGTAATCAATGGATAGATGGCCATAGTCGTGTTCAACGCCTGCTCGTCTTTGGCGGCATAGAAGCGCTGAAAGAGCTGGGGAAACATGGGGTCACACAGTAACCATAGCAGCATGTACCCGAGCCATATCCCTGCTGAAAAGCTACCGCCCATTCCTGGTCGAGAGAAGAGCTCCGGCCACTTACTGGCTGCGGTTTGATTAGCCGCGGACAGACCGCCAAAAGAGGCGGTGATCACTCCTAAGGCAATGAGTAGAAGGAGAAGTATCATCCCTCCTTGAAACACGTCGGTCCACGCGACACCACGAAATCCACCGAAGAGCGTGTAAACAAGCATGATCACAGTGATCAGAACAGCCCCGGCAAAATACGGAATGCCGAGCAGTCCCTCCAGCGCATAGCCAGCTGCCATCGGCTGCATAGCAAGATATGGCAGAGTGAATGCCACCATCACTCCAAGAAACAGCAAGCGTAGAGTGGGGCTCCCGAATCTATCAAAGACGAGCTCTGGAGGAGTTAGGAGACCTCTTGCCTTCCCCAATCGCCATACCGGCCGGCCAATAAAGTAGAAGGATAAAGCCATAAAGCCAGTGCCAAAGGCCATAATCGGGTAAAAAGAGTACCCAAGCCTCCATCCCGCTCCAGAGAACCCAAATACAGTAAACGCGCTAAAGTTTGTTGCCGCCATCGTAAAGAATAGGACCCACCCAGGTAACGTCCGTGAGGCAACGAAGTAGTCCTCAGTCGTACGGTGAGCGCGTCTACGGGCAAAGAAACCAATGCCTAGCAGTACAACGAAGTACGCCCCTACTACTAAACCTTTCTCCCACATCCAAGCCTCCTTGATCAAGAAGAAGTATGGCCACCCAGCTAAGGCTGGATGGCCATTTCGCCTGACATGCCTTGACAGGAATATACTCTGTACAGGTGACTATGTCAATCTTCGCCCTTACTTGCTGTTCCGTCATGGTTCAAGTGCTTAACGCGATAGAAACTGAAGTCCTACCCGATACGATGGATGATCGGGTGATCCTCATCTTGACCCCCATCGCTTCTCGTTTTATCCTCTCTCATATGAACATCAAACAAAGGCTCTTACAGATACTAAACGTGGAGCAAGCGCGTCATCCACAAATGACAGGGCAGGATCTGCAGAAGCTGGCTTATCAAGCGTCTCTCGGCTGCGACCACTTCCTCGGGAACAGGAAGCAGTTTGAACAAGATCTATCTCAAGAATGGAACAAGCTCAACGCCTCCACAAATATACAGGAATACCCGCTACAGGTAATTGATCCCTTCGGCAAGACAGCACGACTTTACCTGTTCCCATGCAAACTACTGGGGCTATCGCTTGAAGAGCTTGTCGCCTTGCTTGTGGCCCAGCCAAGTAAGGATGGGGAAAAAGAGGATTATGATCGTTTGTGGGCTCATTTGACTGCGCTTGCCGCTGAGGGTAAGATCCCATTTTCCGCAGATGAATTGGCAGGGTTTGCTTTTCCTCGATTTCCTCCACGGCACAGCTCACATTATGGTTTCACAGCATACCGAGTGATCAATGATCTCACTCATTGTGAAACAACTGCTTGGATTAAGCGCAATCGATTTCTCTCCCTGGACTAGCTCACTTCAGACAATTGTCGCAAATAGACAGGCTCCTCACGCTCCAGGTAATGTTTCTCTCTCGCCCGTCCGTTTCACTAACTCAAGACAGAAAGAACGACAAGACAGTTAAATAGTTGAATAGTTAAATGGTAACAAGGGTTCGTTGGGTTCGTTGGGTTCGTTGGGTTTGTTGGGTTTGTTGAGTTCGTTGCCCCATAGAAGTATGACTACTAAGATCACTTCATGGGGCAGGGGTTCGTTGGGTTTGTTGGGTTTATTGGGTTTATTGGGTTCGTTGGGTTTGTTGAGTTTATTGGCCCGGTTTAATCCGCTACGCTCGTCTTCTGCGAAGAATTAAATTTTTTAGGACACGGATTATTT
>DAOVAR010000029.1 GCA_030670905.1 Candidatus Bipolaricaulota bacterium | reverse complement strand
ACTTTCCTTGAACGAAGGCAACCCGAAGATGAATTTCCAGATGATTTTTTCAGTTCGGAGAATCTCGCGCTATTTGATCCCGCCGAGTACGGATTTTGAGTGGCCGCGGATAAAGAAAGCAGAGGAGCAGGGGAGCGGAGGCGCAAAGACAATTGCGGAGTGTGGAATAGGAGGTTCGTAGCGTTGGAGCCTGTGCCCGACGTTAGACGCAACATCTGGATGCCGGATCAAGTCCGGCATGACGGTATGCGTCGTCATTCCGGCGGACCCTGGATCGGGGTCCAGGGCAGGGCCCGGGAATCCAGCGTGATGGTGGTTCTACATTACCCATCACCCATTACTCGTCACTGTCTTTCGACATTGGACTGGTTCTATTTCACCCGTTACTCATCACCCATTACTTGTTACTGTTTTTGACTCTTGACTCCTGACTGTTGACTGCCGACCGACGACTGTCTTTTCCTGCGATCTTTGCGTCTTTGCGACAGGCCAAGCTGGTGACTCTTTCTTCGGGTTATGTTACCTTGAGTGCGAGGAGCCGTTTTGTTGAGTAAATGGGCATACGGCAACGCAACTTGAACAAGCGGCCCCATTTTCCATCCAGAACTCATAACACTTATCGGCATTCACTGCCCAGCGTAGGATTCCAGTATTGTTGGATGGACAAGCTAGCTTGAAAGATGGTTCAACATCAGAGCTGATTGCCTGTGCTTTGCATACCTCCGCGCACTCATAACAAGCTTTGCAGAACTTAGTTAGCCCAAAGTCAATTGGTCTATCCGGCTCAAGCGGAAGATCGGTAAGGATCTTGCATAGCCTTACACATGGACCATATTCCGGTGTGACCAGCAATCCGTTTCGCCCCGGTTGGCCAAGACCAGCATCGATGGCGAGCGGAATGGTAAGGGCAGTATCATTTCCCATGGATATTGCCTTATAGCGTAGGTTTCGGATGAATTCAGCCAAGCAAGCAGCTGTAAACGCCATCCGTGAATAGCCAACCCCACTGGCGGTAGCTGATCTAAACGCAGGCGAGGCACTAATCGCTTCCTTGTCCATGGCGATTCCGATCACGATTGCATATTTGTATTCCACAGGGATTTCGATCGGATCTCCGCTTCTGTCATGAGAGTAGATCCACCTGTGATCAACCTGGCATATGCCAACAAGATCCGCACCATATGTACGCGCAGTTTCTTTGATCTGTTCGCTCATAACGGTGGGACTCTGTACCGGATGTTTTCCGAGCTTAAGCATATTCGGATCAGCTTGAAATACTCTTTTCCAAGAGAATGCCCCGCTAAATTGCTCATGAACAGTCCATGCTGCCAGGATTCTGGCAAACTCGAGACGTGAGTATTCGGGATGGTTCTGGGCAATGATTTCCGGTATGTTCTCGCGGTAGTCATGCCCAAAAAAACTTGCCTTCTTGTCCCACAACAATCGCATAAACACAGTCTGCCGTTCATCGAAGCGGCTGTATTTCTTGGGGTCTGTTGTGTAAGCAGGTTGATCGATTCGCTTGATCAATATCCACTCCCCTATCTTTGCGCCGATGTTAGCCGGGTTTTGTTGGAGAAGTATGCGTTGCTGGATCTCTTGCTGGTGCAGCCTGCAAATCTAGCACGAGAAAACCCTGTATAGCTTTCTGGTTATCATTGGACAAATAAAAAATCAGTGCATTTCGCACTGACACCTCTTAGTTTACGATATCCTGCGCACAACGTCAAGGGCTAGATAGCGTTGACTTCCATCTATCTTGGAACTACAATTCTCGCGAGGTGTTCTCGATGCCAGAGGAAATAGAGCGAGACATGTTGCGGCACATGGACAAGAGTATCGAAGTGCTAAAGAGTAACCTAGGCAAGGTTCAGACCGGTCGAGCAAATCCTAAGATGATAGAGGATACAATTGTGGATTATTATGGAACCTCTACCCCGCTCAAGCGGCTGGCGACAATCGTTGCCCCTGATCAGAATTTGCTGGTTATTCAACCCTACGACAGGACACAGATTGCCAGTATAGAGAAGGCCATTCTGTCCGCTGGTCTGGGCCTTAACCCGACGCATGAAGGGAAAGTCGTTCGTATTAAAATTCCGAAGCTTTCAGAGGAGCGGCGCGAGCAGCTCACGCATATCATCAAGGCTAGGGGCGAGGAAGCAAAGGTTGCCCTGCGCAATATCCGCCGGGATGCAAACGGGAAATTGGAGCAAATGAGGGACGAAGGAAGCATTTCAGAAGATGATTACTATCGTTATCACGAGAAGAATGATAAGGCTATTCGCGAGCGTTCGGAGGAAATTGATAAGTTGGTCAAGTCGAGGAATAAGCAGCTTCGAACCATCTAGTTAGCTAACGTCTTTATAGTAGGTCCTTGCGATGAGCAGTCTATCCTTCACAGAGTTCAACCGTATTTTTCATATTTGTGGCGGTCTGTTGTTTTCTGTGATAGTCTCGTCAATCCTTAGTGTATTTGGTCTGTGGGTGCTTGCCGTTGGTTTTCTTGTTGGTTGCCTCTTATTTGTCCTTAATTTGTTGTTTCTCTATGAATCGGGACGTGCATTGATTAGGTTAGAGGGCAGAGAGCGAGCTGGTGCTATGGCGGGTTGTTCCAGCCTTGGAAGAATCTTGTTTCTTGGAGTTGCCTTGGCATTATTGGCGCAAGTAAGCGTTCCGGCATTTTGTGCTGCCTGCGGAGGGCTTGTCTTTTCGCAGACAGGGTTGCGCCTTGTCTACATCCGTCAGAGGAGGCGAGCAGATGCTTGAACATCTGGGCGAGAAACTCATTCTGCATGTTTCTGTTGGCAGTTTCTCGTTTAGCTTTGACATTGTAGCGGTTATCATGAGTTGGATAGTTATTATTGTACTTGTTGTTGTTGCCCTGATCCTGCGACGTGGACTCGGACAAGATATCGAGGAGAAGCCAAGTCGAACGCAAGCAATTCTCGAATCCTTGATTGATCTACTGAAAGGCCAGTTGACGTCTAGCTTTTCTTCAGATAAGCTAGCCAGGGAACTATTTCCTTTTGTGTCGACGATATTTTTGTTTGTTCTTGTCTCTAACTGGCTTTCAGTGATTCCGTATTGTGAGTCTCCAACCAAAGATCTGAACGTGACGCTTAGCTTAGCTTTGCTCGTTTTTGTTATGTCTCAGTTGCTTGCAGTACGCATGAGAGGCGGAATAAGGTATTTGAAGGGATTTCTTGAGCCCTATCCCTTTATGCTTCCGCTGAATATCGTGAGCGAAATAGCCAAACCGATTTCACACTCATTTCGTCTATTTGGTAACACGTTTGGAGGAGCAATTCTAGTCACGGTTGTCTCAGCCAAGTTTGCTCCGGTACTTGTGCCTGCCGGGCTAAATGCTTTTTATGGGCTGTTTGTAGGAGCGATTCAGGCGTTTGTTTTTGCCATACTCACCGTTGCTTATATCAATGTAGCGGTAGAAAGCTAAACAGGAGGAAAACGATGGAAGAAGCACAGAATATCGCTGGGCAGATTTCCGGAGCAGATATTGCAACAGCGGCGAAGTACCTTGCCGCTGGTTTTGTAATGGCAATAGGGTCGATTGGATCAGCAATTGGAGAGGGGATAGTGGCGGCTCATGCCTTGGATGGGATGGCACGACAGCCGGAGATGGAAGGAGCTCTACTGCGGACGATGGTCCTTGGCCAGGCAATCACCGAGTCGACAGGGATTTATTCCTTGGTAGTGGCTATTGTTCTTCTGTTTGTAGTATAGGAGTAAGCGTGCATTTAGAATGGGGAAAGGTTGTTACATCCCTAAACTGGACCTTCGTATTCACCCTCGTCAATTTTGCCATCCTCCTGTACCTATTGAAGCGGCTGTTGTTTAAGCCCGCAATAGAGTACTTGGATCGCCGGCGTGAACAGGTGGCGACGCGGATGGAAACAACGCGAAAAAACGAGGAACAAGCGAAGAAACTGGTTGCCGAGCGAACGGAAGCCCTGCAGACGGCTTACAAACAGAGTCGTCATATTGTGGATGCCGCCCGCGTACAGGCAGAGGAAATTATTGGGCAAGGAAAGGATGACGCCAAGAAAGAAGTAGAGCGCATCCTGGATAATGCCCGAGCGCAAATCGATCAAGAACAAGCTGAGGCAGGAGATGAATTGCGGCGTTCCTATGCTGAGATTGCTGTGTTGGGAGCCTCTCGTGTGTTGGGCCGCGAGGTAGATCTGGAAGATCACCGCCGATTGCTTGATGATCTTCTTTCCGAGCTTGAGGAAGACACATTGAGGATGAAGTTGTGAAATCGCAGGAAATTGCCTGCCGCTATGCCGAGGCACTTCACTCTCTTGCTGGTGAGGAAGACAGGATAGAGGAGGTGGAGAAGGGATATCGGGAAGTTCTTTCAGCTGTTGCGGAAGTCCCGGGATTTGATGGCTTTCTCGCGCACTTGCTTGTTCCTCGCGAGGCAAAGATGAAGTTATTGAAAACTGCTTTCCCAGAGCTTTCTCCATACCTTCTCAATCTGTTCTCTCTGCTTGTTCGTAACAGACGGGAGAATTATCTCGGTTTGATATACAAGGAATTCATCAGGCTATCCGCTGAAGCAGAAGGGGTAATGCAGGTACAGGCAACAGTAGCCCGAAAGCTATCCACAATGGATCATACCCGACTGGCATCCTGTCTTGGGAGAGCTATGGGATGCCAAATAGAACTGGAAGAGAAAGTTGACCCGAGTCTTCTTGGCGGAGTTAGAATAGAGATAAACGGCAAAGTAATTGATGGAACATTACGGGCCAAACTTGGGGGGTTGAGAAACCTGCTCGAAGGATAAGGGGGAGAAAAGTGCCAGTAATGCGTAAGGATGAGATTAGCGCCATACTTAAGGAACAGATAAGGGGATTTGACTACGACCTGGAAATGAACGAGGTTGGAGTAGTTGTTGAGGTAGGAGATGGGATCGCTCGTGTATTTGGATTACAGAGGGCGATGTCCGCAGAAATCGTGGAGTTTCCAAACGATATCTTTGGATTAATCCTTAATCTAGAGGAAGAAAGCGTTGGCGTAGCTCTGTTCGGAGAAAGTGAGTGCGTACAGGAAGGAGACGAGGTACGACGCACGGGCCGTGTATTGGAGGCAGTGGTTGGCGAAGGTCTTCTTGGGCGAGTTGTTGATGCGCTTGGCCGCCCTAAAGATGGAAAAGGGCCGATTTCTTTCTCCGAGAGACGTAAAGCAGAGATTAAAGCACCGGGAGTAATACAGCGCCAACCGGTCAATACACCGCTTCAGACGGGTCTCAAGTCAATCGATGCTCTTACTCCGATTGGCCGCGGGCAGCGAGAGCTGATAATTGGTGACCGCCGTACGGGTAAGACAGCAATTGCGGTCGATGCGATTATCAACCAGAAAGACGCTGATGTGGTTTGTGTTTACGTTGCTATTGGACAGAAGACTTCAACTATTGCTCGAGTAGTAGAGGCGCTAGAGCGCCGTGGCGCAATGGGCTATACGATTGTTGTTGCCGCAGAGGCAGACGAACCTACGCCAATGCAGTATCTTGCTCCCTATGCCGGTTGTGCCATGGCTGAGTACTTTACATACAGCGGCAAGGATGCATTTGTTATCTATGATGACCTGTCTAAACATGCGGTTGCGTACCGCGAAATGTCATTGCTCCTTCGGCGGCCGCCAGGAAGAGAGGCATATCCCGGAGATATTTTCTATACTCACTCTCGGCTGTTGGAACGAGCGGTGCGCCTATCTGATGAGCACGGAGGCGGGTCTCTGACTGCTTTCCCCATTATCGAAACAAAGGCTGGCGATATCACTGGCTATATTCCAACGAATGTTATCTCTATTACAGATGGTCAGATTTATCTGGAAACCGACCTATTCAATCAGGGATTTCGCCCAGCAATCAATGTGGGTAAGTCAGTTTCTCGTGTGGGCGGAGCGGCACAGACCAAGGCAATGAAACAGATTGCCGGCCACCTTCGGTTAGAGCTTTCCCAATACCGAGAACTGGAGGCATTTGCCGAGTTTTCCGCCGATCTTGATGAGGAATCAAAAGCGCAACTTGCTCGTGGAGACCGATTGATGCAGGTGTTAAAGCAAGAACAATATAAGCCGATGGCGGTTGAGAAACAGATTGTCTCTTTGTATGTAGCGGTGGAGAACCATTTGGCCGATCTAGCCTTGCCCCAGGTGCGCCCTTTCCTTGAGGAATGGCTCCGTTTCCTCCATTCCGAGCATGAACAGATCATGAAGGCCTTAGCCGAGAAGTGCGAAATTACTGATGAGATTAGACGGTTGTTGGAGAAAGCAGTGATTGAATTCAAGGAGCGCTTCGGAGGTTAGATGTCAATCGGTGTTCGCGAGATCAAGGGGCGTATTGGCAATATTGAGAACATTCGCCAAATCACCCGAGCGATGAACGCAATTGCCATGACAAAGTTAACGCGGGCAAAACAGCAACTTGCCGCTGCTCAACCATACATGGCCGCGCTAGACTCATTTCTTTCTGCTGCTCTCGCTCAGAGAACCGATATTTCTGAGCCACACCCCTTGACCCTCGATAACGGCGCATCTGATGTAGCGATCCTAGTTCTTAGCTCTGATAGAGGGCTGTGTGGTAGGTTTAAAGGAGATCTCAATAGGAAAGGCAGCGATCTATTACAAGAATTTGGAGAGAGAGGGAAAATTATTGCCGGAGGAGAAAAGGCGCTTGCTTACTTTGTGCGTCAACGAGCAACAGTGATCAACAGCTACACACATGTTTACGAACAGCCAGACCTGAGAATTGCGCGGCGAATAGCCAGAGACCTTACTTCTCTCTACCTGGAAAAAAAAGTCGGTTCAGTAATAGTAGTGTATACGCATTTTGTTTCCGACCTTAGCCAGTACGTGGTTGAGAAGAAGATCTTGCCTGTCGAAGTGAGCGAAACGGGTGGCAGCGTACTTATAGAACCAGACCTGAAAGAGATACTAGAGTTTGTTCTTCCCTTATATCTGCAGAGCAAAGTTTTCCTTGCGTTAGTGGAGAGCAAAACGAGTGAACATGCAATCCGCCGCCAGGCAATGAAAAACGCCACTGACAACGCAGAGGATCTGCTAAGTACTCTCACTCGTTCTTACAACAAAGCAAGGCAACAGTCGATAACCCGTGAAATCGCGGACATTGTTGGAGGGGCAGAGGCACTACGCAGGAATTAAGAATATGAAAAACAGGAGCACCATGATACAGAGCAAGGGAGTAGGAAAAGTAACAGAGGTCAGGGGCCCGGTAATCGATGCGCGATTTGAGAAGGGAAAATTGCCGCGAGTAAATGATGCCTTACGCATCAAGCGTGAGGGGGATAACGATCTTATCCTTGAGGTGGCGCAACACCTGGGAGATGAGGTGGTACGAGCGATTGCCATGGATTCCACCGATGGACTTGCGCGTGGCACAGAAGTAATAGGTACCGGCGGGCCGATTACCGTTCCTGTGGGGCCGGAAACACTAGGCAGGATGATTAATCTAACAGGGGAACCAATCGATGAGCTTCCACCACTGAAGACAACCAAGCGCTACTCAATTCACCGTCAATCCCCCTCATTAATAGACCAGGAGACTGAGACAGAGATCTTTGAGACAGGAATCAAGGTAGTTGACCTCATTGGCCCCTTTCCTAAAGGGGGAAAGATTGGCCTATTTGGTGGGGCTGGTGTGGGAAAGACCGTTCTTATCATGGAGCTTATTCGTTCCATTGCTTACGAACGCGAGGGATATTCAGTCTTTTCCGGTGTAGGAGAACGAACACGCGAAGGGAATGACCTCTATCTGGAGATGAAGGCAGCCGATGTCTTGAAGAATACAGCTCTTGTTTACGGACAAATGAATGAACCACCAGGAGCTCGTTTCCGTGTAGCACTGACCGGTGTTACGCTCGCTGAATACTTTCGCGACGAGGAAGGGAAGGATATCCTACTATTCATTGATAATATCTTCCGGTTTGCTCAGGCTGGAAGCGAGGTATCTGCATTACTTGGCCGTATGCCTTCTGAGGTTGGTTACCAGCCGACGCTGGCTACCGAGATGGGAGAGTTGCAGGAGCGGATCACGTCGACAAGAAAGGGATCGATTACCTCGGTGCAAGCGATCTACGTTCCAGCTGATGACTTGACTGATCCTGCCCCCGCGGCGGTCTTTTCCCATCTTGATGCGGCGATAACTTTGTCGCGCGAGATAGTAGAGAAAGGGATTTATCCAGCAGTTGATCCACTACAGTCTAATTCCACCATGCTTGATCCTAACATCATTTCCCATGAGCACTATCGTGTAGCACAACGAACCTTGGAGATATTGCAGCGCTATGAAGACCTGCGAGACATCATAGCCATTATGGGTATGGATGAGTTGTCCGAGCAGGACAAGCTGACGGTGAGGCGAGCGCGGAAGGTACAGCGCTTCATGAGTCAGCCATTCTATGTAGCCGAGAACTTCACAGGGAAAGCAGGAGTATATGTCAAGCTAGAGGACACAATCAAAGGGTTTGCAATGATTGTTGATGGTGAATTGGACGATCTTCCCGAACAAATGTTCTACATGGTGGGAACGATTGACGAAGTCCTGGAACAAGTTAAGAAGCCGGAGACAACTGATGAGTCGGGCAATGAATCCGTTTCATCTGTTGGCTAGGAAACTCAAGCGGTGGACGTCTAATCATTCTCTAGCGGCCTCAACTGTTGAGTGAGCTCTCTTTTGGCGCTTATTGGGAAGACAATTTGTTGACGCGAGATTAGAAAGATCCTATACTTGTCCTGTTTGGCGGCGTAGCCAAGTGGAAAGGCATGGGACTGCAAATCCCCGACTCAGCGGTTCGAATCCGCTCGCCGCCTCTTCGGGCGCAGGGGTGGTTAGCTCAGCTGGGAGAGCGCATGCTTGACGTGCATGAGGCCACAGGTTCAAGTCCTGTACCACCCACCAAATCTGGATTCCCAAAGACGAAAAAGACGCGGGCTACTCTTCACAAGAGGGCCCGTTATTCTCTTGGCACGCGAACAAGGAGAAGGGCGGGATAGAAGTGGATGAACGCGGCACCGATGCAGCTCGACGATCGGTGGTAATTGCACCAACAGGTATGGTGGCTACAAGCCAACCACTTGCCGTCCAGGTGGGGATAACCATCCTGAGAGCAGGTGGAACCGCAGTTGATGCTGCGATTGCGGTGAACGCGATGCTTGGTGTAGTGGAGCCAATGAGTTGTGGTATCGGTGGGGATCTATTTGCCATCGTGTGGGAAGATAGGTCAAAAAGCCTCATTGGCCTTAATGGAAGCGGGCGCGCGCCACATTCTCTTAGCTGTGAGACGCTTACAGATAAGGGGTTTAGACAGATTCCCCTGCGCGGGCCGTTGTCTTGGACTATTCCTGGCTGTATCGATGGCTGGTTTGCTCTGCATGAGCGGTTTGGTAGGCTTCCGATAACTGACATCCTTGCTCCCGCGATTTACTATGCCAAGACTGGCTTTCCGGTGACGCCGGTGATTGCCAGGGAATGGCAAGAAGCAACCAAGATGTTGAGCGAAGACCCGTGTGCGGCTGAAACTTTTCTTCATTGTGGCAAAGCGCCCACCTGTGGAGCGGTGTTCCGTAACCCTGATTTAGCAGATACCCTTTCTTTGATTGCCAAGAACGGAAAAGATGCCTTCTATCGTGGCAGAATCGCCAGTGAGATCGTCTCTTTCTCCAATAAGGTTGGCGGCTATCTTAGTGCAGCTGATTTTAGTGGTCATTTTTCTAGTTGGGTTAAGCCAGTCTCTGTTTCTTACC
This sequence comes from Candidatus Bipolaricaulota bacterium, assembly GCA_030670905.1. Taxonomy (GTDB): domain Bacteria; phylum Bipolaricaulota; class Bipolaricaulia; order UBA7950; family UBA9294; genus JAUVYF01. Next base: position 2,636 of record DAOVAR010000029.1, on the reverse strand, counting down.
ATGGCTACGAGGTGTGGGAGCTCCCTCCGAATACGCAGGGGTTAGCCGTTCTTGAGATGTTGCAGATTATCGCCGGATTCGATCCCGAAGGGTTGGGGCGTAATAGCACGGACTATCTGCATCTTCTCATCGAGGCAAAAAAGCTTGCCTATGCCGACCGAGCACGGTTTTATGCTGATCCCGACTATTCTGACGTGCCGGTAGAGGGGCTAATCGAAGAAGGTTATGCCCGTGGGCAACGGGCACGGATCAATCTCAAGAAGGCAGCAGCAGAAGTTCCCGCAGGCGATCCGTGCTTGAACAATGGGGACACGGTTTACCTCACTGTGGTTGATGGAGATCGAAATGCTGTGTCGTTTATTCAAAGCGTGTATCGTGGTTTTGGCTCTGGAATTGTTCCTGGCCACCTAGGCTTTGTGCTACAGAATAGAGGAACTTTGTTTAGCCTTGAGCGAGATCATCCAAATCGGCTGGAGCCACGTAAGCGCCCGTTTCACACGATTATTCCAGGTTTTGTTACGCACAAGGGACAGCCTGTTTTCTCGTTTGGGGTGATGGGAGGCGACCAGCAACCGCAGGGACAAGTACAGATTCTCCTCAATATCATCGATTTTCACATGGATGCACAGCGGGCAGGCGATGCACTACGTTTTCGCCATGCTGGCTCCTGCAGTCCGACAGGGCATGCAATGCACGACGGAGGAACTGTCTACCTGGAGCCAGGGATTCCCGCAGCAGTTGCCACAGGATTAAGAGAGAAAGGTCATTGTGTGGAGTATCGACAAGATGGCTATGGCGGCTACCAAGGAATTTGGATGGATCCTGTTACAAACATGCTCTACGGTGGGAGTGAACCTCGCAAAGATGGCTGCGCAATAGGGTACTAGACGGCTCCCTTTAGATCAATTGCCTCCGCAACCTCGCGCATTGCCATAATTGTGTCAGAAAAGAGGTCGTCAAGTTCCACCCCGAGCATTTGTGCTCCGTTCTGGATCACTTCTCGGTTGACTCCAGCCGCAAAGCTTTTGTCCTTCCACTTCTTCTTGAGTGATTTGACCTTCATGTCCAACACGCTCTTAGATGGGCGCACGAGAGCCGTTGCCACTATCAGGCCGGTGAGTTCATCTATGGCGTAAAGCACTTTCTCCATTTCGTCTTCTGGTTTGATATCGGTTACCAACCCCCAGCCGTGGGACATGATGGCATGGATATAGTCCTCAGGCCAGCCGCGCTCGCTCAGAATCTCCTTTGTCTTCTTGCAGTGTTGTTCCGGGTAACGCTCATAATCGAGGTCGTGTACAAGGCCAATAATCCCCCATTTCTCCTCGTCTTCGCCGCGTTTTCTTGCCATGTAGCGCATAACACCCTCTACTGCCAGAGCGTGCTTAACCAGGCTGCTTGTGTGATTAAACTCCTTCAATAAAGTAAGTGCTTCGTCTCGAGTTGGCGCGTTGACTGGCATGTTCCTCCCTTATCAAAACCGATATTCAGGATGTTGTTACTCTACGCATTTGTCGTCTGATCGTCCAATCCCTCTATTCTCAAGAGAATAGTGCGGGTACGCTCACGCAGACGAAAGGCCTGTTGTCACCTTGCCAATACATTGATATCCTAGTAATACTTCATTCGAAAGCGGTGGAGGAGAAGGGATTCACTGAGCTGTTAGGAGGAACCATTCGTGACAAGAAGATAAGATGATCCTCACAGATGAAAGGAGAAGTGGGTGTTTTGTGGAGATCGCTAACCGACAAGAGATACGGATGATGACCGATCGTATAGAAGGCCGGTAAGGCGGCGAGGAGCGAAAAAGGAGTGGCGGAATTGACCACATATGAAGTAATCATCATTGGGGGTGGTCCAGCTGGGCTTACCGCTGGACTCTATACCTCACGGGCAGGACTTAGCAGCCTACTGGTGGAGCGCGGGGCACTAGGGGGTCAGATGATGAATACCACTCTAGTAGAGAATTATCCTGGTTTTCCTGAGGGTATCTCCGGCCCCGAGCTGTGTTCGCTCATGCATCGACAGGCTGTCAGATACGGGCTAGAGGTTGTGACTGCTGAGGCTACAGGCCTTACTCAAGGACAACCCTATGGTGTCTCTACAACCGAGGGCAACCTTGAGGCTACAGCCATAGTCATCGCTGCTGGTTCAGAATATCGCAAGCTGGGAGTCGCTGGCGAGAAAAGGCTTTCAGGTAGAGGTGTTTCCTATTGTGCTACCTGTGATGGTTTCTTTTTTCGCAACAAGGAGATAGCAGTGGTAGGGGGAGGCGATACCGCTATTACCGATGCTCTGGAGCTGGCCCAATATGCTAAGAAGGTTTACGTAATACATCGGCGGGACCAGCTACGGGCAGGACAGGTTCTTCAACAGCGAGCCTTTGCTCATTCAAAACTGGAGTTCATCTGGAGCATGGTGGTAGAGGAGGTGTTGGGAGAGAAAACGGTAGATGGCCTTACCCTACGTGACGTGAAAACAGGCCAGGAATCTATTCTGAAAGTGGGTGGCGTCTTTGTTGCCATAGGGTTCACGCCTAATAGCCGAAGCTTCTCCAACATCTTAGAGCTCGGGAATACTGGCTACATCATTACTGATGAACGGCGGGCTACCTCGGCCCCTGGCGTTTTCGCTGC
>DAOVAR010000087.1 GCA_030670905.1 Candidatus Bipolaricaulota bacterium | reverse complement strand
AATGCCCTTCACCTCGATTCCACTCTAGCCCTCTCTGAACTTACCGCTGTGCTTTCTCTTCCCTGCTTCCCTTATCGTATCGAGGCGTTTGATATCTCCAATACACAAGGACAGCAGGCAACCGGATCAATGGTTGTATTTAAGGGAGGAAAACCGCTGCGTGAAGCGTATCGAAGGTTCAAGGTTCGGGCGTCCGGCAAGCCCAATGACTACGCGATGATGGCCGAAGTTCTTCGTCGTCGTTTCCGGCGAGGCTTTGCGGAGTTAAACGACCCCAGTATCTCGCGTGGAAGCTTCTCTGATTTTCCCGATCTTCTACTAGTTGATGGTGGGAAAGGCCAGCTGAACATTGCAATGGGTGTGCTAAAAGAGCTCAAGATCGATGAAATACCGGCGATCGGTCTAGCAAAGCGCCACGAACAAGTTTTTCAGTTCGGGAATCCTGACCCAATCAGCCTTTCTTCTGACAGTAAGGCGCTTTTGTTGCTCCGCGCGGTTCGAGACGAGGCACATAGGTTTGCGATTAGCTACCATCGTCGCCTGCGGGGTCGTAGAAGCCTCGCCTCAGTGCTCGATGAAATCCCCGGAATAGGACCAAAGCGCAAAGCGGCGCTAATCAAGCGCTTTGGATCTTTGGAGGGGCTCTCTCGGGCGAAGGTGGAAGAGATCGTCTCCCTTCCAAAGATTCCTCGCTCCATCGCTCAAGAGGTTGTCGATCGCTTTCAAGCTGGAGTGCCAAAGGACGGTGAGTGGTAAGTGGTGGGTAGGATAAGGATAGTCCAAAGTCAAATGTCCAACGTCGAACAAGGGTGAAGAATGACGTGTGATGAGTAATGAGTAACGTACAACCATTATTACGCTGGATTCCGGCGCCTGCCCCGGACCCCGATCCGGGGTCCGCCGGAATGACGATGCCTGCCCTGGACCCCGATCCAGGGTGTGCCGTCTTGCCGTCACTATTTGACTGGATTCCGGCCTGCGCCGGAATGACGAATACATCTCACCCTCACCCAGCCTCTCCCTTCATCGAGGGAGAGGGATTGAAAGCCAACAGTTGCCTTTCCTGAAAACTGAGAACTGAAAACTGACAACTGCCTTTCCTCCTGACGACTGTAATGAGTGATGAGTCAGAATTCGTGGGTTTTTGTGGTGTTGTGATCGGGGATGTCATTGGCTAGAATTAGGCAAATTTACAGCTTCAGGAGGTTAATCGTGTCGGAACGGATCAAGTGGGTGAAGGAAGATCCGACTAAAGAGAATTGTTTTTGGCCAACCGAGGCTCTGAAGAAACGAGCCTGGATAGCAGATGACTCAATCTATGCGGAGGCAAAGTCCGATCCTGAGGGGTTTTGGGCAAAACAAGCCGAAGAGCTTCACTGGTTCAAGCATTGGGACAAGGTGTACGAGTTTGCCCCGGAAAACTACAAGTGGTTTGTCGGCGGCAAGCTCAATATCTCTCATAATTCCCTTGATCGTCATATTGAAGCTGGATGTGGAGATCGAATCGCTGTCATTTGGGAGCCCGAGCCGGTAGAGGAAGAGTCTGTAAAGCTAACCTATAAACAGCTTCACGATCTTGTCTCTAGATTTTCCAATGTTCTCAAGGAACTTGGAGTAAAGAAGGGTGATCGCGTTGGAATTTACCTTCCCATGATTCCAGAGACAGTTATTGCGATGCAAGCGTGTGCTCGTATTGGTGCTCCGCATAGCGTTGTCTTCTCCGCGTTCAGTCCGGACTCCTTACGCGACCGCATGACTGACGCGCGGGCTAAGGTGTTGATTACCGCCGATGGATACTACCGTCGCGGCAAGCCGATCAATTTGAAGAAAAATGCCGATGCTGGAGTTGTGGGAACGCCGGTGGAAAAAGTAGTTGTGGTAAGACGACTTGGCGGGGACGCTCCCATGAACCAAGGTCGCGACTTGTGGTACCACGAGCTAATGGAGAATGCCTCCAATGACTGTCCGGCCGAGGAAATGGACTCCGAAGACCTCGCGTTCCTTCTTTATACCTCGGGAACAACAGGAAAGCCCAAGGGGATAATGCATACAACTGGCGGTTACGCGGTTCAATCCTACCTGACAGCGAAGTGGAACTTTGACTTACATCAGGGCGATGTCTATTGGTGCACTGCTGATGTTGGCTGGATTACGGGTCACACCTATATCAACTATGCGCCATTGATGAATGGAGTAACAACTGTGATATATGAAGGTTCGCCAGACACACCGGATTATGGTCGTATGTGGGCAATCATTGAAAAGCACAAGATTACGCAGTTGTACACCGCTCCAACGGCAATTCGTATGTTCCTCAAGTGGGGAAGCGAATGGCCGGAAAAATACGATCTCTCTTCGCTGCGCCTTCTGGGAACGGTTGGTGAACCGATCGATGTTGATGCGTGGATGTGGTATTTCGACAAGATCGGTGGTGGCTGCTGCCCGATTATTGACACTTGGTGGCAGACCGAGACCGGAGCTAACATGGTAAATAATCTTCCCGGGGTTGGTCCATTTGTTCCAACGATTGCCGGCCGCGCATTTCCTGGTATTATTGCGCGTATTCTGGATGCTGGTGGGTCACCGGTTCCAGCTGACGAAGGAGGATATCTAACGATTTGCAGTCCTTTCCCACCAGCCTTGACACGAGGGATCTATGGGGATATGGAGCGCTTTAAGGCACAGTACTATGCAGAATATGGCTCAGAGTGCTATTTTACCAGTGATGGTGCGCGCAAGGATGCACAAGGGAACATACGCATTACTGGGCGTGTGGACGATGTGATGAACGTTGCCGGCCATCGCCTTGCTACTGCTGAGGTAGAAAGCGCCCTTGCGCGAAATGAAAATGTCACCGAGGCTGCGGTAGTGTCTCGTCCACATGACCTGAAGGGAGAGGTTCCAGTTGCGTTCGTGTTATTAAAGGCAGGAATCGAGCACTCTGAAGAGATGAAGAAGAATTTGATCAAGACGGTTGATTCAATCATTGGACCTACTGCTCGGCCTGACGAGATCATCTTTGTTGACGATGTCCCAAAAACTCGTTCAGGGAAGATCATGCGTCGTGTATTGAGGGCACTTGTGTGTAACGAACCGGTGGGAAACCTGAC
>DAOVAR010000110.1 GCA_030670905.1 Candidatus Bipolaricaulota bacterium | reverse complement strand
TGATATGCATATGACTTCATCAACATTATTCGCATCCCATAGGGGAGGTGTGAATCCAATTCCGATACCTTCGATATTGTGAGCTCCTGTTCCTCCTCCAGATAGTACCGCGGACTCCGCTGGTTCAACAGCAAAGACCTTCATAGATGGTTTCTTCTCTTTTAAGACTTCAGAAACGCCACGGATCGATGCAGCAGTTCCTACACTTTGCACAAATGCATCCACCTGACCCTCAGTTTGCTCCCAGATCTCCTCCCCCAATGAGTGATATCCTGCGATATGGTCATAATTATTAAGTTGATCAGTCCAGTAAGTATTGGGCTCATTGCTTATTTCGCGAGCCACCTCTATCATCTCCCTGATTAGCTTCTCCGTCGTTCGACCACCCTCACTTGGAACTAGCGTCAGTTCAGCCCCAAGGGCTTTCATATGGTTGCGCTTTTCTATACTGAATGCATCAGAGGTCACGATCTTGAGTTTATAACCTTTAGCTGCACAGATAAGCCCAAGCGAAGTGCCTGTGCTTCCTCCTGTATACTCGACAACTGTGCCTCCAGGGGGCAATCGTCCATCTTCTTCTGCTCGATAAATCATGGATTGCGCCATTCGATCTTTCATACTACCTGTTGGATTTGCCCACTCTAGTTTGACGAGTATGTTGGCCGAACCAGTAGGAACTACTTTCCGCAGTTGAACAATGGGCGTATTACCGATGGCATGAAGAATATCGTTTGCCGTATACATTTGAAATCTCCACTTGGCCTAGTTTGGTCTAGGCTGATGATTTTTTGAGTGCCCTAACGAGATCGTGTGCTGCTCGGTGTTTTGGCTCTCGGCGTTATTTTACTAGAACGAATCTTGGCAAATCACGCCGCACCGTGCGTCCCGCGAAGACGGGACTTGATCCTGGCGCCTTTGCAGGGTCGAAGATCTTAGTGTTCTTCTAGGGCTCCAGCGAGTTGTGGGCCGCACGACGGGATGACTCGTCTGCGGCTAGGCGACACGGTGAAGGCCTAGGCGATGATGATCTCGCCAAGTGAGCGCTTGGGTACATGATGGACACCTTGGCCGTCTCGCCAATACCTGATGTCCCCTCCCGGCGCCGTGGCTTCAAGCACGACCGTCTCCTTCGGCTTCCCGAGTGCTATCACAAGCAGGATCTCGTACTCGGCTGGAATGGCCAAGGCTTGGCTCAGATCGTCCTTGCGTACCGAACCAATGATGCAACCCCCCAATCCCTTCTCTGTAGCACCCAGTAAAATGCTCTGTGCAGCTATCCCATGATCGCAGCCAAAGGACTGAGTGATGGTGCTGTCGCCCAAAATGACGACGTAGGCGGATGGCCTCTCGCCTTCATCAGGCCCCGACCAGTCCTTGAGATAACCAGCCCAATCGAGGTTCGGGAAGACCAGAGCATTCCTCCGCGGGTCGCAGCAAAGGGCATACTTCAAGGGTTGCCTGTTGGCAGCGGAAGCAGACAGCCTCGCAAGGTCAACGAGTTCCTTGAGGATCTCTATGTTGACCGGCGTCTCCTGATAGAAGCGGCGATAGCTTCTGTTCTTGAGAATCAGGTCTCTCATCATGGTGGATAGGCCTCCTC
>DAOVAR010000065.1 GCA_030670905.1 Candidatus Bipolaricaulota bacterium | reverse complement strand
CGTAATATTCATAATACAGCTATGCTGGGCGCGTTTAGTGCCGTTACGGGGGTAGTCCCTCTTGAAGGCTTGGCGTCGTGTGTAGCGGAGATCTTTGGCGAGAAGAATGCGGAAGCTGTCCGTCTTGGGTACCAACAAGTGATTACAACTTCACTCGTTATCTGAGTTTCTTGCAGGACAACGCTGGCTTATGGGTGGTCTACTGACTCGAGTGTCTTTTGCGAGGAATTATCAACAGGATGAGTTGAGTGTACGGTTGGCTGTGAGTTGGGATGGGGAATTATTGGCGGTCATGTGAAGTTGTGGAATCGGCTTCATCCGTGTAGTATGCTAGGCCAGTATGTTGGTTTGAGGAATTTATAAAAAAGGGGATGATCAGAATGGCAGCAATTGGACAGATCGAAACTCGTGGTTTGGTAGCAGCAATTCAGGCAGCTGACGCTATGTTGAAAGCAGCTAGCGTTGAGCTGCTCTCTAAGGAAAATGTTGGCGGTGGCTATGTTACAGTGACAGTTGCTGGAGACGTTGGTGCCGTGAAAGCGGCACTGGATGCTGGCGGAGAAGCGGCGAAGAAAACCGGAGAATTGGTTTCCTTGAACATTATTCCGCGCCCACATAGCGGCCTGGAAAGCGTTTTCCCAGGACTCTCCGAAATTGACAAGAAGACCTAGTTAATTCTGGGTGGGTTGAGTCAACTTGAGCGCTGGTTACTATCCACAACATGAGTAGAGGAAAAGCAGAGCTTCGTGCCTATGCATTGATTGATCGTATGCAGCCGCAATACACGGCCTTCATTGGTACTGTGTCCAAGGGCAGCGTTCCGACCCCTGGGATGGCACAACTCCTTATCGAGGTTGGCCCTGCGAGCCGCACTTTTGAATTGTTGGATACTGCAGTGAAGTCAAGCAATGTATTGCCGGCGTTTCTGATCGTTGAGCGAGAGTACGGGACATTGGAGTTGCATTCGGAATCGGTAGCAGAGGTGAGCACGGCGGGACAACGCATTTTGGAGGAACTTGGTCTAGACGAGCAGTCGCGAATCCCTCCGAGTATTGTCACCTCTCAAATCATAACCAACGTTTCACCCTACCTGGCGCAACTCCTTGGTCGCTTGCGACAGGGATCGATGATTATCTCGCACGAAAACCTGTTTCTGATGGAGGTTATCCCAGCCGCCTACATCGCAATTGCCGCAAATGAAGTGGAGAAGGCCAGCGATGTTAAGCTTATCCATTTCGATCCAATCGGAGCCTACGGCAGGCTGTTCGTTTCCGGTTCTGTGGAGAGCGCGAAAACAGCTCAACGGGCCGCAGAGGAAAAGATGGTGGAGATGGCAGAGAAGTCGATGAGGGAGGAAATGTGAGGCAATTTTATACGGCGTGCGACATCGAACGAGCAGCTGAGAACGGGGTTAGTGAGCTGACAATTGATATCTATGATGTCGTGACTGATGAAGCACGAGATCTGGCGAAACGTCTCGGAGTCCGGATCGTACAGGCGGAGATGATTCCATCCAGCGTGACATTAGCTGAGCGAACTAGCGCGATCGGTACAACATTGGAACAAAGGACACCCCCTGCAAAAGCGGTTTCTTCAAGCGATGTGTTCTCAGAGATTCGCAGGCGGGAGTTTCCACACCTGAAGAAGATCCACTTGGCCAATTGTTCACAAGGGGCACAGCCAATCTGTGCTGCGCAAAGCATCGAGGATTTCGTCAATAATTGGCGTGAGGAGGGAATGGATTGGGACTATTGGCTGAAAGTGGTCGTGGAGTCCAAGGCAACCTTCGCTCGGTTGATCAACGCTGATCCGAGCGATGTTGCAATGTCGTTCTCGGTGTCATCAGCTGTGGGAACGATTGCCAGTTCCCTTGACTATAAGGGCATCCGCAATCGCGTGGTGACCACCGAGATCGAATTTCCTACAGTTCCTCAGATCTGGTACGCTCATAAAAAGTTTGGAGCTCAAGTTAACGTGGTACCGGTCCGACCCAATGGGACGGTAGCGATCGAAGATTATGAGAAGCGCCTAGACAGTAAGACCCTGATCCTCTCTGCGCCGTTTGTCTACTATCTCAATGGCTATAAACAGGATCTCGCTGAATTGGCGCGGGTAGCCCATCGAAGCGGGGCGCTGCTTATGATTGATGCCTACCAGGGATTGGGAACATCACCGATCGATGTTAAGGCGATGGACATTGACTTTTTGGTCTCAGGGAATCTGAAATACCTACTAGGGGTGCCGGGAATTGCCTTTACTTACACGAAACAGGCCATTGTGGAGACACTCCACCCTGCATCAACAGGTTGGTTTGGGCAAGCCGATCCGTTCGCCTTTGACTATCACCTCAACTATGCACACGATGGGCGACGTTTGGAGACAGGAACCCCGCCAGCGCTAGCTGCCTTTGCGGCAAACGCGTCGATGAGTCTAATTGTGGAAGTGGGTGTGCAACAGATCAAGCAGCGGATCGACGAGTTGTCCCTGCACTGCATTGAGCGAGTAAAGACCAAGCAACTCGATCTGGTAAGTGACTTCGATATTGAACATAAGGCCCCAACAACAGCGATTCGTGTTCCTAATTCTCACAACCTTGAGCTGGAACTGCGGAAGCAAGATATTGTTTGTTCGTCTCGCGGAGATGTCATCCGCATAGCACACCATTTTTACAATACAGAGGATGAAATTGATCATACTGTAAATAAGATTGCGGAATTAGCCAGTCGCGTATAAATTAGGAAGGAAGGTGAACAGCTGTGAAACTGTGCAAAGTGGTAGGGGCAGTAGTTTCTACTATCAAGAAGGCTGATCTGAAGGAGCATCGACTCTTGCTAGTCCGTGAATTGGGTAAGCGGAGCGCAGAAGCGATTGTGGCAATCGATCTTGTCGGTGTAGGAGCTGGCCAGGAAGTGCTTGTCACTTTTGGGACGGCTGCACGCGTGGCTAGTGGTAACCCAAGCTCCTCAGCCGACGCAGCGATTGTGGGGCTCGTTGACGAAGATGGGTCGCCGCTGACTGCTCGCTGATCTGAATCTACCCCGAGCACTGAAACCAAACCACCATGTCTATCGATATTGTTGTCAAGAACGCCTCGCTGGTTATCCCAAATAACCAGATTATTGAGGCGGACATTGCGATTGCTGACGGTCGTGTAGTCTCATGGTCGCGGTCGATTAAGGCTGCAGCGACTCATGAAATTGACGCCAATGGCAAAGTGGTTATTCCTGGTGTGATTGACCCCCATGTCCATCTGGGCGTGTTTGGCCATCTTGAAGAAGAAGCTGAAACCGAGACACAGGCTGCGATAGTAGGGGGCGTTACTACCATTGGATGTTATGTAAGTGCAGAGAACTCCTACCTCGATGCAATCCCGGAGTGGATTCGCACTGTAAACCCCCATCTATTCACGGATGTGTTCTTTCATCCCATAATTCTTACTGACTATCAACTCAATGAATTATGTCACTATGTAGATCGTCTTGGAATTCACTCCTTCAAGGTCTACATGTGGGGCTTTCCTGGCGTAGTTGAGTCTGTTGACGATGGCTTCCTGTTAGATGTGTTCAATACGACGATGGAATGTACACAGCCGCCGCGAATCTGTGTCCATGCCGAGAATCCTCAATTGATAAAACGGGCAACAGACAAACTGGGAGCCCAGCTATACAGTCGAGAAGGGTCACTCGCCGATTGGGAGAAAACTCACCCCAGTATTTCGGAGAGCGAAGCCGTTGCACGGGCAATATTCTTAGCCAGAGAGGTGAACGCACCGCTCTACTTTGTACACATCTCCTCCGGCGAGTCGGTTGATGTGCTAGAGACGAGCAAAACAAACAATATCTCTGTAGAAACTACCTCACCGTACTTGTCGGTGGATGTAACAGATCGCTGTGCTGTCCTAGGAAAAATGGTGCCACCGCTCCGTCATCGTGAGGATATCGACCGCCTATGGAAGGCGGTGCGGGAAGGGCTGATAGATACAATTGGGACCGATAACACTACGTTAACTGCCGCCGAAAAACGGGCAGATGAGAGTATTTGGAGGGCTGTACCCGGCTATGCGGTTCTGGCTACACACCTTCCGGTGCTTATTGAAGAAGGTTATCACAAGCGTGGCATACCGCTGCCCCAGCTAATTGGCTTGGTCACGGAGAATCCGGCGAAACTGTTTGGCCTTTATCCAAAAAAGGGAGCCCTCCTTCCGGGGAGCGATGCAGATCTTGTTATCCTAGATCTTGATCTTACGCGGGTTGTTCACGCCAGCAGTCTTCCCTCTCGATCGGATTTCTCTCTCTATGAAGGGAAAAGCCTCCGTGGATGGCCAACGACGGTTATCAAGAGCGGACATGTAGTTTATGAAGACGGTCAAATTGACACATCCCTGCGAGGCCTTGGGCACTCACTAGAGTTTAGTTGAAATGGCCTTTCCCTTTTCATAGGAAGTCAAGCAGCAATGACTGTCTGCCAAAAAAGTCTGGCATTGGTAGCGGCCTCTTGTTGTACTGTGTTTATGTCGTGCCCTTGCCGAGTACCTCTGGGCTTTTCTTTGTAAGGAACTCCTGCTTACCAGAACGCTGGTTCGAAGCTAGAACAGTTTGCGACCTGCCCTGGTTAAATCCTATTACTATAGAGCTTGCTCCGTGGTGATATGTTTAGGGATTGTATCCCACGGCGTAAACCTCCTATTTCGAGTGCATTGCTTAAGGAGGCAATAATAGGAGTTGGAGTGCTTTCTTGGTGAGGTGATGTGGATATTGACAAATTCCAAGCCCCGTAGTATATTACAGTATATCATGCTAGGTAAAGCAAGTTTGCTTATATCTCTCACTGCATTTTGGGCGGGTCTAGGGTCGCCTGTTTCTCCACATCCTTCACCTCCACCTCAACCTCTGTTCTCTCCCTCTCGAAGATCAGACTACCGGCATCAAGATGCATTGCCAGGCTGCACAGAAAGGAGGCAAACACCGTGAAGCAATCTGACATCCAGGGCCAGAGTCCCCTGCGTATTGCCGTTGACATCGGCGGGACATTCACAGATCTGG
>DAOVAR010000086.1 GCA_030670905.1 Candidatus Bipolaricaulota bacterium | reverse complement strand
TCGCTGCTTCCGCCTGAGCAATCTCGTTCTCGTGATGAGGGAAGATGAGATCGTTTCCACCGGCATGGATGTCAAGTGTATCCCCAAAAACCTCTCCAGAGAGAACAACACACTCCGTATGCCATCCTGGTCTTCCCTCACTCCACGGAGATTCCCACTTCGGCTCATCCGGTTTGGCTGTCTTCCACAATGTAAAATCAAGGGCGTCTTTCTTCTTCGTCGAACATGCGACGCGAGCGCCAACTTCAAGTTCCTCAAGTCGCCGCCCAGAAAGCTTTCCGTAACCCTGGAACGCTGCCACGCTATAATACACATCGCCATCGCATTCATAGGCATAGCCCTTGTCAATCAGCGTCTTGATTAACCCGATCATATCGCCAATATGCTCGGTGGCTCGAGGGCTGTTCGTTGGCTTCTTGATATCGAGTTGTTCCAGCAAGTCAAAATACGCCTTGGTGTATCGGAGAGCGAGCTTCTCTACAGTCAACCCCGTTTCCAGCGCGCGTGCAATCAGCTTGTCATCAATATCGGTAATGTTTTGAATATAAACAACCTTCCATCCAGCAAAACGCTCCATATACTTGCGGAGTGTATCAAAGACGATAATTGGCCGAACGTTTCCAATATGCAGGTAATCATAGACGGTGGGGCCGCAAACGTACATCTTCACAGTCTTACCGTCCTGTGGCCGAAATGTCTCTTTCTTACGCGTGAGGGTGTTATACAGTTTCACAGAACCCCGCCTCCCGACATCCATTATAGACAACGCTGCAATGTACTACCATCTTCAGCGACAAAACACTACACTTAGCCTCATGTCTGTGATTCATATGCTCTATGCCATTCTGGTATCAGCTATGCCCGTAGCCGAGCTACGAGGAGGATTACCTCTGGCTTGTGAATATGGATTCCCGCCAGCTATGGCATTCTTCATTGCAGTCTTTGGAAACCTGCTTCCAGTAATCCCACTTCTCTTTGCACTACAGCGAGGCGAGAGATTATTGTACCGCTGGACGCCTACCACCAGGGTGACTAACTGGGTATTCGCGCGAACGCGCCGCAAGGGCAGGCTCATCGCCCGCTATGGAGCAATTGGCCTAATCCTAATTGTGGCAATCCCCCTTCCCGCAACCGGAGCATGGACTGGAACGATCGCCGCGTTCTTGTTTGGGATACCGTTAAGGCGCGCCTTCCCTTTGATCGCGGCTGGGGTACTTATCGCTGGTATTATCGTCCTTCTCGCCTATCTTGGTGCAATTCACCTATTTGGCATATCGGTCTAGTACTAGCCTCGATCCGGTTTCACAATATAGCGACCAAGCAGCGGCAACAACACAGCGGCAAGGACAAGCATGGCGATTGTGATCCCCCAGAAGCGGGGTTCTGCCATCTCGGTAACACCGGTGACATACCGCATTGCATCGGCCATATAGGTTAAGGGAAGGGCTTTACTAAGTGCGCGCAGATAGGAAGGCATAATCTCAACCGGAAAGTATATTCCGGCAAGGAACATCATCAGCATAGAAACAACGTTGGCAATGTGGCTTGCGCTAGAGGGCCTTCGAACAACAAGAGCAATCAGCGAGCCCAGCCCCATCACTCCCACAGTTGAGCTAGTCACAAAGACCGTGTAGCGGAGCCAGGAAACAGTGAAGCCCAACTTCAGCACCACTACCGCGACAAGAAGCGTAATCAAAGTTGAAATATACACTATAACAAGCCGTACACAGATAACAGCGGACAACAACATGATTGGGCGCATCGGAGTCACGATCATTTGATCGAGAAGTCTTCTCTCCTTCATGGCAGTGATGTGTCCGGATACGGCGAATAACCCTGCTGAAAGAATGGAGAAGGCCATAATTCCAGGTACTACAGAGCTAAACCAACCTGTGCTTGCCTTTCTCCCCACATGAATCTTTTCTGTTGTAAGAATCGGAAACAAGCCCTGGTGGCTAAGATTGAACTGGGCGGCAATACCTGTCGCAAGTTGCTGAAATGCGTAATTTTCCTGTACTCGGGTGGAATTATAATGGAACATCAGCCTTTCTCCATCCCAGACAAGCCCAAAATCAATCTTCTTTTCCTCTAGAGCGTCTTGCAATGCGAACTGATCGCTGTAGTGAGTCACCGATATCGACCCTATTCCTGCCAAGACTCCTTCCAAGACTTCTCCTCTACCTCCATCTGGCATATATAGCCCAAGGCGAGCACCCTCAGCGCCCCCCATCCCTCCCATAAGGAATCCAAAAAGGAGAACGAAGATGAGCGGGAAAAGAAAGGTGAAGGTAAGAGCGGCTTTGTCGCGGGCGAAAATCACACACTCAGCATAAAGTAGTGCCCTAAACGACCTCATCGTTCCACATCCCAGCTCAGTCGCCATGAGGCTACGGCAACGCAAACAGCGATCCACGCCAACGGGACAGCAATCATCGAAACAGATAGCGTTCCCGCCTCTGTTCCTAAGCTTACGCGCAAGCCCCTGGCAAGATAGGTGAGTGGATTTACATAGACGATCGCCTTGAGCACCAAAGGCAGTCCAGCCACCGGAAAGAACAGACCGCCGAGGAACATCATTGGCATATTCAGAATATTACCGATCGCCATTCCTGTATTGGCCGTTTTAGCAACGGAAGCAACAAAGAAACCGAACGCGAGAAAGGTTATCGCGGCGAGCAGCAACAGGAAAATCGACATCGGCTGACAAAACGTGACTGTAGCCCCAAAAGCAAACCGTCCAAGCAGCAACAAAATGGCAAACTGAACCAAGCATAGCATCAGATGCCCAACAGAGAACCCAGCAAGGTAATGAGTAACAGTAAGTGGTGTCACCCAGTAGCGACGTAACACACGCTTATCGCGAGCAAACAAGATTGACCCAGGGACACCAAACAGACCATTCACAAAGAATCCCATCAAAACAATACCGGGCAAGAGGAAGTCCACATAAAGCACTTCTGTTCCACTACTTCCTATCCATAGCGTTTCCGTTGGGATGGCTTGTTGCTCTTGAAACCGGCCCATGCTGGTGAGAATATTCCGCTCAACTCCGGCAAGAATCTGGTCAATAATAGATGTTGCCATCCCAGACGCGGCGCTTCCTTCGTTAACGTAGATCGCAAGGGAACAGTCAGGGTCAGATGATGGACCATCTTCCATCACGCTGAGCAGCAAGCACTGGTTAAACCCCTCGGGAATAACAATTACCGCAGCTCGATCTCCAAATCGAGTCGCCTGTTTCTCACTAGCCAAGAAATCCTCCAGAGTTTCCCCGCTTGCTGGAGAGCTAATGACAAACAGGGGTTCCTTTCCTTCCTCAGACGGCTTCCCCGCTTGCTCAAAAAC
>DAOVAR010000107.1 GCA_030670905.1 Candidatus Bipolaricaulota bacterium | reverse complement strand
GGCGAAGACCTATAGCCGTTCCGCGTGCAGCCGTACTGACTGCGTGATTGTCCCCTCAGTAGCCATTGGAAAGCTGCTCCAAGGGTATGGTATCGAGACGAAAACGGAGTACATCCCGCACGGGATCGATATCGAGACATTTAAAGATGCCAACGGCCTCAGTATCAGGAGGGAGTTCGGGCTAGAGAAGAGCGACAAAATCCTTCTTTACGTGGGGCGATTGACCAGTGAGAAGAATATCCTCTTTCTTTTCAAGGTGCTAAGTCGGCTATTGGGAGATAATGCCCTGAGCCGCCTGAAGATGATCGTCGTCGGAGCAGGTAGGCATGAGACAGAGATCAAGAGAGAATGCTGCGCGATGGGACTTAGCGAGGCTGTTCTCTTCGCAGGCCTGGTGAAAGACCGTCGCCGACTGGCAGATTTTTATGCCGCGGGAGATGTTTTCGTCTTCGCGTCGGTCACCGAAGTTTTCGGGTTGGTTCTACTGGAAGCCCAAGCCTGCGGCACACCAGTCGTCGCTGTAGGTGAGGGCGGCGTCTGCGATGCGGTGGAAGATGGTCATGGCGGATACCTGATGCGATTGGACGTGGAGCAGTTCGCCGGGACAGTACGGAGGTTGCTCTTGGATCCTGAACTAAGGCGGGAACAATCTCGTAAGGCTCAGGAGCATGCAAACAGGTCTCCTTTGGATGCCATGACCGAGAGTTTGTTACGAGTGTACGGGACCTTGGTGGACGGACTACCTAGAGCGACTAAGTAGAGGCGTTTTTGGGCTCCGGTCATAGGATAATGATGGTTTGAAGCGGTTGAACGCAGCTGTGACTTCGTTGCACTATTGTCCAGATTGTTCAGCCCAAATGAGACTAATTCCTACTTTACTGATGACGGGATACATATCCCTCACAGCGCGTGAGCATTGAATAGAAGCTAAACAACGTGATACTATGAGTTGTTTTACCATCTTACCGCGTATACAGTTGCTGTCAAGAGGGCTCCAGACAGAGGAAGGAGGTCATGCTAGAGTTATCCCGAGTGGCTCCGCACGAGTGGGAGTTTGTCCACCCGGCTATATATGATGACTTAATGGATGAATTCCACACAGGCTGTGAGTCATACGAAGAAGGCAATCTCGACGAAGCTGAGAGGATTTTCCGCGCCGTCCTTGCTCAGATGCCAGACCATCTAGATGCGATTCATCATTTGGCGCTGGTTCTATCCGAGCGAGGTCTGCTCGCCGAAGCTCGTGACCTCTGGGAGCAAACCAGCCGGATCGGTCACAAGGCGTTCCCTCAAGATTTTAAGTTAGGGAGAGCCCACCTCGAATGGGGGTGGCTACAGAACAGGCCATTTCTACGATGCCTTCACGGACTAGCCTTGGCCAGATACGATGATGGCGAAATAGGGGAGGCTTTTGGACTATTCCAAGAATTACTTTCTCTGAATCCCAACGATAATCAAGGAGTTCGGGCTATAGCTGTAGAGGCATTGTTCAAGCTAGGTAAACTTGAAGATGCTCTTGAGATAACCAAGCGATACCCTGACGATGTGATGCCTGAGACTCTGTATGGGCGAGCCTTGGCTCTTTTCAAGCTGGGGCAGCGACAAGAAGCAAGTGTAGCCCTTCTAGAGGCTATTCAATACTTACCTCTGGTAGCCAAGGAGCTTCTGAAGGTGAAGCATC
>DAOVAR010000103.1 GCA_030670905.1 Candidatus Bipolaricaulota bacterium | reverse complement strand
GAAGCCTTTCTTTGCGAGCTTAACAGCATCCTTTCCATTCTCATCGCCCCAGAATGGGACGTTGGACCTCTCTGCCAGCTGCTTGAGCTGACTGTAGGCACCTGGACGGAAATTGTCGGCACAGATGACTCCGGTCTTTATACCTCTCTTCTGGTAGTATCGTGCAAGCTTTCCAATAGTTGTTGTCTTACCAGAACCCTGAATTCCAACTAGCATGACCAAATTCGGTTTTCCTGGATTAATGGTCAGTGGTACAGCCTTCTCACCAAGGAAGTAGGCAAGGGTATCCCAAACGACCTTAATGATATGCTCACGACGGGACACACCTCTGGGGAGATTCTCGTCTAGTGCCTGCTTTTCTACCCTCTTCGTGATGCCCATCACCAGATTCACATCTACATCTGCCACCAACAGGGCTCGTTGGATATCCTTCACAAGCTCCTTGACGAGATCCTCATCAATAACGCTGGCGCTAAAGAGGCGTTTAAGAGCGGAATTCAAAGACTTTCCAAGACCCTCTAGAACCAATTCTATTCACCAACTTGGTGCGGTCTGGACAGTTTCCATATCAACCTTCTCCTACATGGAATATACATAGAGTGGGACTCCTGCGAAGCACTGAGTGAAAGCAAAACGCCTAAAACTACATGACCCACATCGAGAACACAAGCAGGTGGTCTGTGTGGCAGGGAAGAAGAGCGAAACGATTAGAATTGTCAAGATAACAGAAGGGACAGTTATTGATCACATAAGCGCTGGTCATGCTCTCGAGGTCTTGGAAATATTGGAGATTTCCGGGAAGGAGGGCAGCGTTGTTACACTCGCCATGAACATCAGTAGCTCCAAAGTTGGAAGAAAGGATATAGTCAAGCTAGAGAAGCGTGTCCTAGAGCAGTCTGAGCTGGCTAAGATAGCGTTGGTAGCTCCTGACGCAACAATCAACATCATACAGGAAGGAGAAGTTGTCAAGAAGACAAGAGTGGAACTCCCCGACAGCATAACAAACGTAATTGTGTGTCCCAACAAGAGGTGTGTCACCAACAAGGAGCGGGAGCCCATACATGCCAAGTATCAAGTAGTGTCAAAGCGTCCTACAGTGCTCAAATGTCAATACTGTTGGACGTTGATTGAAGAGGCCGAAATAGTCGCTCAGTTCATGGAACACTGAAGGTGCAAGCAACATATTCCACAGCGTTTTTCCTCGCATACGAGAATAGATGCTTTGCAAACGCTTTTTAGCAAAATTCCAGCAGACAGCTCGAACCGCGATTGCTGAGTGAATTTCATGGTTAGCGATAAGATTGCCGTAATAGGTGATAGAGACACTGTCACCGGTCTTCGAATGGTCGGAGCCACCGAGCATTTCATACCCAAGTCTCCCGAGGAAACTCGCAGTAAGCTGCTCGAGTATTTCAGAGATCCAAAAATGGGGTTGATTATCTTAACTGAACCCCTCGCTAAAACGGTCGAAGCCACAATCCTTGAACTCTCAGAAGCTCCTGTACCAGTGATTCTATTGATTCCGGATAGACATGGACCAACTGGCGAATACGAAACGATATTGAAAGAGCTTATACGCAGAGCGGTTGGCATTGAAATTAAAATATAGCACAGAATCCCGGAGGAGCTAGCAATGACGCCTGACATCGGATATATCGAAACCATCGCAGGGCCTGTCATCAAGGCGGGTGGCCTACCCTCGGTTCGCATGTATGAAGTGGTTCGAGTGGGCAATGAGCAGCTCATCGGTGAAGTGATTGAAGTTGGAGACCATTTCTGCACTATTCAGTGCTATGAAGAAACGGCAGGCTTAGCTCCTGGGGAACCAGTTGCTGCAACTGGGGGCACACTATTAGTAGAACTCGGCCCCGGCTTGCTTGGGGGGATCTATGATGGGCTACAAAGACCCCTGCCAGAGTTGAAAGAAATCTCAGGCGATTTCATC
>DAOVAR010000024.1 GCA_030670905.1 Candidatus Bipolaricaulota bacterium | reverse complement strand
TGTGGTTACTGTAGTCCGGGAATGATGATCGCTGCTGTTGACCTTCTTGCTCACAATCCTACTCCAACCGATCAAGAGATCAAAGAAGGCATCTCCGGAAACCTTTGTAGATGCACCGGTTATGTGAAACAAATAGAAGCGATCAGGATAGCCGCCTAGAAGATGAGGAAAGGCACCGATGTGTGAACAACGAAAACAGGAATTTACCATCGTTGGTCGAAGTGAACGAAAAGTTGATGGCATTGCACTGGTCACAGGAAAGCCGAAATTCGTCACTGACATTGATCTTTCGAACATGCTCTACGTAAAGATTCTCCACAGTCCCTATGCGCACGCAAGGATCACTGAGATCAATACATCCAGAGCGGAGGCCTTGCCAGGGGTTATATGTGTTCTCAGCAGCAAGAATACTCCCAGTACTCGCTATACTACTGCCGGGCAGGGATACCCCGAGCCTTCCCCTTACGACACGCGGATGTTTGACACCAAAGTTCGTTTTGTGGGCGATCGTGTTGCTGCTGTTGCCGCAGAAACAGAGGAGATTGCCCTACAGGCACTAAAGGAGATCGAAGTACACTACGAAGAACTTTCGCCAGTGCTATCAGCTGATGCAGCAACTATGCTAGAAACAGCGATAATTCATGACGAAAAGGATGCCAGTGGCATCTTCGATCCGGCAAGGAACATCTCGGCCAAGATAGACATCAACATTGGCGACGTCACGCAGGGGTTTGCCGAATCCGATTCCATAGTGGAAACAACTTGCGAGACACAGTACGCGCAGCATACTCCGATTGAGCCGCACGTAGTGTTGAGCTATCTGGACGAGGATGAACGGCTTGTGCTACGCACAAGTACCCAGGTTCCGTTTCACGTCCGAAGGATTGTTTCTTACGTGCTTGGGATACCGCTTCATCGAATTCGCGTGATCAAGCCGCGAATAGGGGGCTCTTTTGGGGTGAAACAAGAGGTTCTCCTTGAGGATCTGGCCGGATTGGTTACCCTGCGCACCGGCCGGCCGGCGCTGATCGAGCTTACCAGACAGGAAGAATTTGTCTCAACGCGGACGCGGCATCCAATGCGAATTCGTGTCAAGCTTGGAGCAAAGAGAAATGGGGTATTGCATGCAATTGAAATGGAAACCCTTTCCAACACAGGGGCATACGGCTCTCATGGCCTAACCGTACTGTCTAATGTTGGTTCAAAGACACTTCCAATATATAACAAAGCAAAGCATGTTCGCTTTTCTGGGAAAACTGTATACACAAATCTTCCAGTTGCTGGGGCATACCGTGGTTATGGTGCACCACAGGGTTATTACTCATTAGAGGTAGCGATGGATGAACTAGCTGGAAAGCTTGGAGTGGACCCAATAGAGCTCCGGAGACGTAATCATATTTGCTGCGGAGAATCATCACCGATCTTTGAGGAAATAGGTGAAGGAAGGGAAGGTGTTGCTCAAACGATTAATAGCTGTGAGTTGGAGCGTTGTCTCGAAATAGGGGCGAAACGGATCGGTTGGGCCAAGAAACGAGGCTCGCACACTCGCAACGGGTCTTGGGTACACGGACTTGGCATGTCGATCCATATGCAGGGTTCGGGGATTGCTCAAGTTGATATGGGTGCAGCGACTATCAAAATGAATGAAGATGGTTCATTTAACCTTCTTGTTGGGGCTACTGATCTTGGTACAGGGTCAGATACAATTCTTGGGCAAATTGCCGCCGAGGTTCTTGGTGTGCCGTTATCCAAGGTGATTGTTTACTCTTCCGATACGGATTTCACCCCTTTCGACGTAGGAGCATATGCCTCCTCAACTACCTATGTCTCAGGAACAGCAGTCAAGCGGGCAGCAGAAAAAGTGCGTGGACAGATCGTGGAAGTTGCCGCCGCAATGCTCGAAAGTGACATGACAAACCTTGCTACTAAGGATGGACAAGTCATTTCAATTGACGGACGTAGCGTAACCCTTGCTGAGGTTTGCCAACGCGCTATGTATCAGGTGGACCAGTTTCAAATCGGTGCTATGGCATCATGCGTGCAGGACCAGTCACCTCCTCCATTTATGTCCAGTTTTGCTGAGGTAGCAGTAGACACAGAGACAGGGTTTGTGAAGATTGTTGATTATGTGGCTGTAGTTGACTGTGGAACCGTGATCAACCCGAAGATGGCCCAAGGACAAATCGAAGGAGCACTGGTCAATGGGATTGGTCACGCGCTTAGCGAGGTGATGCTGTTCAGCCCAACTGGACGGGTACAGAATGCCACGCTATTTGACTATAAGATCCTTGGGGCGCTTGACATTCCGCCAATTGATATAACACTTCTCGATTCCTATGAGCCAACCGGACCAATGGGTGCTAAGTCAATCGCGGAGATTGGGATCAATGGCCCAATCCCTACGATCGCTAATGCCATCTATGACGCTGTCGGAGTACGACTGACGAAAACCCCATTCACTCCGGAACGAGTACTAAGTGCAATTCATAGCCATTCTACGTAAAGCTATCATAAACCCGGAGATAAGATTGACTTACAATCTCACTCTAGACTAGAAATCCTTGAGCAGGGCAGTAAGGGTAGGAGACCCAATCTCCTGAAGCTCATAATACACTCGAGTAAATGGAACCTTGAACGAAAGCAGTCGGCCTAGGTTGATTGGTGTCCCAATCACAATTCCGTCGCATGGAACGTTGTCTACTGTTTCCTGCAGATCCTTGATCTGCTCATTCCCGTAACCCATTGCTGGAAGAAGACGCCCAATCTTTGGATATGTCTTATAGGTTGAAGTGATTGAGTCAACCGTGTACGGCCTTGGGTCGACAATCTCTCTTGCCCCGAGTCGTTGTGCTGCAATTGTCCCTGCTCCATACGGCATCCCGCCGTGGGTAAGCGTAGGACCATCCTCGATTACCAGTACGCGGTTGCCCTGGATGACTGCCGGGTCATCAACGCTAATTGGTGAGGCAGCTTCAATGATCCTTGCAGTTGGATTCACTGTTATTATGTTCTGACGTACAAATCGGATGTCGTCGAGCGATGCGGTGTCTACCTTGTTTATTATGGCAATATCTGCAGTGCGCACATTCACGCCACTTGGATAGTAAAGAAGTTCATGACCTGCGCGATGTGGGTCGAGTACGACGATAGAGAGATCGGGTTGATAGAAAGAGAAGTCGTTATTTCCACCGTCCCAGATGATGATATCCGATTCTTGTTCTGCCTTACGCAGGATCTTTTCGTAATCTACTCCGGCATAGACAACTGTCCCATTGTCAATGTGAGGTTCGTATTCCTCTCGTTCTTCAATTGTACACTTGTGGCGGTCCAGGTCTTCATAGGTTCCAAATCGCTGCCACTCCTGCTTGGCTAGATTTCCATATGGCATGGGGTGGCGGATCACAGCAAGCTTCTTTCCTTTGTTCTTAAGAATGTTGCATACTCGTCTTGCTGTTTGACTCTTGCCCGACCCGGTGCGGACAGCAGTAATTGAGATAAGTGGTTTCTGCGACTTGATCATGGTTGATTTAGTTCCCAAAAGGACAAAGTCGGCGCCGGCGGCATTGACCAAGCTTGACCGTTCCATCACATACTGGTTAGAGACATCGCTATAGGCAAATACGACGAGATCAATAGCTTTCTCTTTGATTAGGGTAGTTAGTCCGTTCTCAGATACAATAGGAACCCCTTGCGGGTATAGGCTCCCCGCAAGTTCTGGAGGATATGCCCGCCCTTCAATATCAGGTATTTGCGTCGCTGTAAATGCGACCACCTCATAATCAGGGTTATCACGGAAGTGAACATTGAAATTATGAAAGTCTCGCCCCGCAGCACCCATAATTAGCACTTGTTTCTTCATCCTATCTCTCCTTACTTGTAGATGAGTCATTGTACCGAGTCTCGCTGTGTGTGTTCAAGAAAGGCTTGTCTGGCGGTTGTTAAGGTGCTAAACTGGCATTATTGTGTCTCTTGCTAACAAGATTACAATTGCACGCGCAGTGCTTATCGCGCCAGTTATCTGCTTTCTTTTTTTGGGTCAGCGAGAAGTAGCACTAGCGCTCTTTCTCGTTGCTTGTGCGGGAGATGTTCTCGATGGGATGGTAGCACGATCCCGAGGAGAGATTACGGCAACGGGAAAGGCACTTGATCCACTTGTTGATAAAGCCCTCTATGTCGCGCTTCTTGCGTCACTTGCCGTCCGTAGCGAGATTCCATCAATTGCCCTAATACTATTTCTTATTCCAGAGATAGGGCTTGTCGTTGGCGGGATAGTCGTTCACTGGCGTGCTGGCATCATCCAAGGAGCGCGTATCCCAGGGAAAGCTGCCGCGTTTCTTTTCTTCGCCAGTATGGTCCTTCTTCTGTTGCGCTTGCCTGGCAGAATGGAGGTTCTCTACACAGCGATCGGCGCTAGCTATCTCGCTGCTCTTGATTATCTGCGAATCGCGATACAGGCCAAGGCAGTTCAGAATACTGATAATCGGGAAATTGTGGCGGAATCAGCGACTCAAAGCGAGCCCGCTTCCCAGTCGCAGGATGAGTGAACTCAAGTCTCCAGGCGTGTAGCAACAAGCGCTCTGCTGGTTTTCCATACAGTACATCGCCAATGATTGGGTGTCCAATATAGTTAAGATGTACCCGTATCTGATGTGTGCGCCCGGTGTGTAGAAGAATTGTGATGAGAGTTGAATCCTCTGTTCGTTTGAGCACGTGGAATTCGGTCTGTGCTGCGCGTCCCTGTGGCCGGACTATCATTCTTGTTGGATGAACCGGGTTGCGCCCAATTGGCGCATCAATTAATCCCTTAGCTTCGCTAATCACTCCTGTTGCACTGGCCAGGTAAACTTTCTTGACCTTCCTTGCTGCAAACTGTTCTTGTAGGGATTCAAGAGCAGAGGTTGTTTTTGCAATAACAATTGTCCCACTGGTATCCTTATCCAATCGATGCACAATCCCTGGACGGTCTCGGTTACCATCTGATGGGAGCTCTCGATTGACAAGGAGCGCTTGCACAAGTGTAGGGTTATTCGCGCCTGCCCCGGGATGTACCGTTAAACCTGTAGGCTTGTCCACCACTACGATATCTCCATCTTCATAGATGATTGGTATGTGCACGAGGGGCGGACTAGGATGTTGCCTGGAACAGGTTTCCCAAACGATTTGCTCTCCTGTTTGGAGGCGATATGAAGGGCGAGCAACTGCTTTTCCATTGATAGAAGCAGCTCCAGAACGAATTGCATGCTGAATCTGAGTGCGAGAGACACCGCTTAGTCTGCTTGCCAGATAGCGATCAAGGCGGAGACCAACCTGTTCCTCGTTTACGGTTAACGTAATCTGTCTCATGGTCCCTCCTGAGTTTGTCTAGATCTCTGCGCTACCGTATAATACAAGCGTTGCGTAGGGAATGGAAGGAAGCTTGGAGAGCATGATCGTGGGAGTTCCTGCGAAAGGCCTCTAACTTTCATCATGTGGAACGTGAAAGGGACTAGCTGATGAATATTGAGTTTATCGATGCACTCGAAGAAATGGCCAAAGCTAAAGGAATCGTCCGCGAAGACTTGTATGAGGCGATTCGTCGGGGACTCGCTGTGGCGTACAAGGAACAATACCACATAGAAGCAGATGTGGAAGTAGAAATCGATCAACACTCTGGGGACATCCTTATCAATGGCAAGAAGATTGACCTGGCAAAGTTTGGACGCATTGCTACTAGAAAGGCAGAAGAGACAATTCGGCAAGAAGTCACCTTGAAGCGAAGAGAAATCATCTTTGAATTGTACAGCCATCGCATCGGAGAGATTATCGGAGGTTCAATTCACCGATTCGAAGGGAAGAACGTGTGGGTGAACTTAGGAGAAGCAGAAGCAGTTCTTCCGAATAGCGAGCGTATACCGGGCGAGCGCTATCATGCTGGCGAGAGACTACGCGCCTATCTAGTAAGCGTAGAAAAGACACACGGGGACCCTCGTGTCTTAATCTCACGTGCTCATCCAGAATTTGTCCACCAACTCCTTCGTCTGGAGGTTCCCGAAATAGAGGATGGAACGCTAGTTGTTCGCAAGATTGCCCGTGAGGCCGGTCGTCGTAGTAAGGTTGCAATTGAGTCACTTGATCCAAATGTAGATCCGATAGGAACTTGTGTAGGGGCGGGTGGAACACGGATAAGAGTTGTCACCAGAGAACTGAACGGTGAGAAGATCGATCTTATCCGATGGTCGGATGACATTGGACAACTCCTACAAAACAGTCTAGAACCGGCCTCGGTTCTCTCAGTTGAACTAGATGAGGAGACACGCAAAGCCAATGTCCTCATCCCAGACGACGAACTATCACTCGCTATTGGAAAGGGAGGACAGAACGTTCGCTTGACTGCCAAACTGGTCGGTTACGCAGTTACTGTCTCGAGTCCTAGCGAGGAAAGCAAGTAATCGACTGTTCAAGAATGTCATTACGATGAACCCAATCGGGAAGAGGATCTTAGAACTTGTATTTGGCATCACCCGCCATCACGCCTGGTTAGTTCTTCTCCTTGTCTTAGTTCTTACAGGTGTTGCTGGTTACTATGTTCGTGAGCTGCCAATCCGTACTTCCTATCTTGATCTGCTTCCAGAGGATGATCCACTAATCAATGAGTATCGTGAACATGAGGCATACCTTGCTCAGAGTGACTACATCACTCTCCTGCTGACCGCCCTGGAGCCTGACGAGTTTGTACTGGCAAGCGAGGATCTACTTGGAGATGCAGCAGCTACAATAGCAAGACAGCTACGCATGAATCCAGAATTCACTCAAGTAACCTATCTTATAGAACCTTCGCCAAAGATCCCCGACCAATATCTTCTCCTTTACACACTGGATAGCGATAAGCTTTCTCGCATCGAGGCAAGCGTTTCCCTTGCCCGGCAGACAATTGCTACAGAGGAGCTTTCACTGCTTCCTTCCACTGATCCTAGCTATCTTTATGAAGACATCAATAGGAGTCTTGAACAAACTCTGTACGGTACCGATTCAGAGACAGCTTATGCGATCAACATTGACGCTGTCGAAGAACAACTACAAGAGATGATAGAACTCAATCAAGCTATCCTGGAATCCCTTGATGGAATCAAGACTTTTCCAGCCATCATAGACGCGGTCGAAGGGTTAGCTGAGATCTTTGCTGTTCCCGCGACAAGAGTCGAGCGCGCTCCCCAGGCTTTTGTCTCTAGTGATGGCAAGATGTTGCTAATGACTGTACAACCACGGTTCCCTTCTCAACAGGGTACTCATTACTGTACCCAGGTAATGCGGATCTTGAGCGAGGAACTTGAGCGAATCGATCCAGAGCAACTAGGTGTCAAAGTTGGAATTACTGGCACATATGCATTCGTGGCTTCTGCTAACGCAGTAGTAAATAGGGATATGCAGTTGACAACCGTAATCTCTTCCGTAGGAGTATTTGTTGTTCTCCTTCTTGCTTTTGGGTCGCTCTTCTACACGATTATTACCGTTATTCCTCTCGTTATTGGCCTGGTACTGACAATGGCATGGGCCAAATTCGCGATGGGTGGATTTAATCTAATTACAACATTCCTTCCCGCGCTCATTCTTGGGTTGGGGATTGACTACGGAATTCACTTCGTTTCACGTTATGCGGAAGAGCGGAGAAAAGGTGAGCCTTTTGATTCAGCGCTTCATACAGCTATCCTACGCAAAGGAAACGCGTCATTCTGGGCTGCGGCTACGACTGCGCTCGTTCTTCTCTGTCTCCTGTTTTCGCGATCACGCGCGATGTTTGAGATGGGGGCAATTGCCAGCATGGGGGTTGTCATTGCTTTTCTGTGTACACTTTTCGTCCTTCCTAGCCTTCTTGCTCTATCGCATCATATTCCTCGCTTTCAGTACCGCGTACTTGCAGTTAATTACTCCCGATTTCTGGGTCCTTTTTTTCGCGCTTTGACGGGGAAATGGCGCATTATTTTCGTTGCCACTATCATCCTTGCTCTCTTTATGGCCTTTCAAGCGGTTCACACCTCGTTTCAATTCGTAAGCTCAGACATTATCCCGGACACAGAGAGCCACAGGGTCCAGGACGAGATCATACAGAACTTTGTTGCTGATGACACAAAGATAGGCAATTACTTCACGTTTCTTGCCTCTTCAGAGAATGAATTGGCAACGCTGCTTGATAACCTAAGCCACAGTGACCTTGTGCATGGAGTAGATTCAGCCAAGGATCTCCTTCCTCCCAATCTCTCCGAACAGCAAGACATCCTAAGTAATTTGGACCTCGGCACTTATCTCAATCAACTTGATTTTTTGGACCGTAATCTGGAAAACCGTGCTGCTTCCCTTATCCAAGTGCGTACATTACTCGCGAAATTCGGATTCATACAGTATGTGGCTACGCTGAATGGCATGGAGAATATCACCCTTGCCAGCAGCGAAATCCAGACCCAGCTAAGACAAATACAAGACGAACTTGCACAGCTTGATATCGAGAAAACGCAAAATGAAATCTATGTACTAAACGAGGTGCTATACAGACTCGATGCAAACCTGGGGCAACTTCGCGAACTTCCCCCCGTGGAAACTCTTCTACGAGACATACTGGCTGAGTTACCAGAAGGGATCCGGGCCCGGTACCTGACACCTAGCGGTGAGTTTATCATCTACGCCAGGATGAGTGAAGTCCTCCATGAGGGCGATAACCTGGAGGAATTTGATGCCCTTGCTTCTTCTGTCTCGAGTCGCTACTTTGGTATGGCCAAACTGGGCATCGCACTCGAGAAATACATGAAAAGCGATTTTTGGCGATCAACACTTCTGGCTATTCTGCTGATCGCCATCATTTTGTGGCGCAGTACTGGCGGTATCATACGTGCTTTTCTTGCCAGCACGCCTCTTATTCTGGGGTACATTTGTATGCTTGGGGGAATGAGACTACTGGGGATCAAGTTCAATTTCATCAATATCGCTGTGTCACCACTTCTGATTGGTATCGGTATCGACAATGGAATTCACATCCTTCACCGTTACTTGGAGGAGCGTTCAATTCGACCAAGGGGTGCAATCGTGCGCGCAGAAACACACACGGCGGTCGCCGTTATCGTTACTTCCCTCACAACTATGCTTGTGTTTGGGAGCTTGTTTCTGGCACGCACCCCAGGATTGCGGTTTCTTGGTATCTCAGCGCTTCTTGGTATCGGCTCTAGCCTATTCTTCAGCCTTTTCTTTCTCCCCGCAGCTTTGCACGCGGATCGAACGAACCGGTTATAATACCAGCAACGTAAAGCGCATTTACTTCTATAGGGAAAAGGAAGTGACAAGTAATGATTATTGGATATATCGGTAGTGGAATGGCTTTGATTGCCGCAATCGCCATAGGGTACATGGTTGGAAGCATCAATCGGAGCAAGCGAGCAGAGAAGCTGCTTGCCGCGGCACAGGAAGGAGCGGAACAGCTGAAGAATGAGAAACTGCTTGAAGCACGGCAAAGGATCCAGGAGTTACGAGAAGAGCAGGAGGCACGAGGGAAAAGACGAGATGAAGAACTGGTTCGAATGGAGGAACGTATCTTGCGGAAGGAAGACCGCCTCGGAAAGAAGTCGAATTATCTTGAAAAGATAGAGGATTCCTTGCGGCAAGACGAAGAAGAATTAGAGCGACTGAAGAAGATTGGAGTTGAACTACTTTCAGAGGAAAAGGCACAGCTAGAGACAACTGCTAATTGGAGCCAGGAGAAGGCACGGGCGCATCTACTGAAGCTGGTTGAAGCCGAATCACAGCGCTTTTTTTCCCTCAAAGTGAAGGAGATAGAAGAGAGGAGCAAAGAAGAAGCTAAGCAACGAGCTGCAAAGATCATTGCTACTGCTGTTCAGCGCTATGCAGCTGAATACATTGAGGAGAATGCGGTTCGTTCTGTTCCACTTCCCTCTGAAGACTTCAAGGGAAGGATTATCGGTCGTGAAGGACGGAACATAAAGACTTTTGAGGCACTGACCGGAGTGGAACTACTTATAGATGATACGCCCGAAATGGTGATTCTATCAAGTTTCCATCCGCTAAGGCGCGAGACGGCCAGAATTGCACTTGTGCGCCTGATTGAGGATGGACGTATTCATCCCGCACAGATTGAAGAGAAGGTGCAGCGAGCCAAAGCGCAACTAGCTGAACACGTCCGAGACGAGGGGAAGAAAGCAGCATTCGATTTGGGCATTGACCTGCATCCCGAACTGTCCGCGTTGCTTGGAAGGCTGCAGTATCGAACAAGCTATGGTCAGAATCAGCTGTCCCATTCTCTGGAAGTGAGTTGGATTGCAAAGATGATCGCCGATGAACTAGGGCTCGATGCCTCTAGCGCTAAACGAGCCGGCCTCCTGCACGATATAGGAAAAGCAGTCGATCACGATGTAGATGGGCCACACGCCCCAATAGGCGCCGATCTTGCCCGTCGTTATGGTGAAACCAAGGAAGTAGTGCACGCTATCGCGGCCCACCATGAGGATATCGAAATCAGTGGGATCCTTGATGTCATAATCCAGGCAGCGGATACTCTGTCGGCAGCACGGCCAGGAGCCAGGAAAGAGAGCTTTGATCGTTACATTGAACGGTTGCACGAACTGGAAAGAATCTGCCAATCATTTCCTGCCGTACAAGCAGCTTACGCCTTGCAAGCCGGCCGCCAAGTGAGAATAATGGTACAGCCAGAACGAGCAAGTGACGAGGTAGCGGCAAAACTTGCCTACGACATTGCTCGGACCATTGAAGAGGAGCTGAATTATCCCGGAGAAATCAAGGTCAGTGTAGTCCGTCAGACACAGTTTACAGAGAGCGCTAGATAACCATTTGCTGGAGGAGGAAGGATGGAGATGCCAAAGCTGTTGTCAAAATCTAATCCCAAAGCAACCGCGGGAGCCATTGCTTTTGGCATCCGCCAGTATGGGGAACCGCAACTCCAAGTAACTGGTCCACGTGCAGTGAATCAGGCTGTGAAAGCTGTTGCCATTGCCCTGGATACACGGCTCTAAACGGGGGTGGATCTCTACTTCATACCCGCTTTCAATACTGTTCTTATAGAGGAAGAAGAGAGAACTGCAATCTGCTTTGAGATTTGTCCGCGTTACCCTCGCAGAGATCAATCGCCTCGTCCCTATGCAGTGATGGCGGCAAGCGGGCTGGCAGATACGCGTCCTTGTTCGTCTGTTCGAATCTAGGTAGTATTAGTGGATCTTGATCCCTACTTGAAGGAGTGACTTTAGGAATGGAACGTTTCTTTGCGCGGTACCGAAAAGTGATTATTTGGGCAATGGTTGTAGCCTTTTTTGTAGGAAGTATAGCTCTCTACTCTCTGCAACGCTTTGGAGCTACGAAGAGCACGTCTACTGGGGATTACGACACGGAGGTACCTGCCACAGTAAACGGAACGACGATCTCCAGTACGGTATTCGAGCAGACTTCAGCAGACCTACTCAATCAATATGAAGAGTACTACAGACAGATCGGCCAAGACATAAGCGCGATTCTGTCAGGCGCAAGCGGTGCGTTGCTTCGTATTCAAGTTCAGGCTTCTGCAATGCAGAGTCTGATCCGCCAGGTTCTGTTCGATCAAGAGATAGAGCGCTATGGCATTAAGATTCCCAAGGCAAAGATAGATTCACTGTATGCCTCCGAATACAATTCCCTTCTTGAAAGCTACGATATCAGCGAAGACCAGCTCTCTTCCATCCTGCAAGAGCAAGGGAGAACCCTCGACGAATATAAGGCAGCATTCCGAGATAGCATAAGAGGCCAGTTGCGTAATGAGGCTTTGCGTGAACGTGTTGTTGGCAGTATCGAGCCAACGGAGGAGGAACTTCGCTCCCATTTCGAGAGCGATATTTTGGCCTATGAAACGGAGGAAGAAATCCGCGCGTCACACATCCTAGTCCAGGATGAAGAGACAGCGAACCAAATACTGGAAGAATTGGCCCTGGGGCAGAGCTTTGCTGAACTAGCCAAGGAATACTCAACTGACACCGGTACGGCAGATGAAGGTGGTGATCTGGGTTGGTTCTCCCGCGGGCAGATGGTTGTTGAGTTTGAAGAAGCGGCCTTTGCGCTGGAAAAGGGAGAAATCAGCAGGCCAGTGAAGACCGATTATGGCTACCATATCATTCAGCTTGTTGACCGCCAAGCAGCCAGTACACCTACATTAGAGGAAGTGAAAGACCAAGTCCGCAATGATTACATTGCGCAGCTTTCAAGCGAACGATTCAACGATTGGTACCAGGAAACGCTAGCGCAAGCCGACATAAAGATCAATCGCCCGTTAGTAAATGCTTACTTGCAGCAACAGGAAGATACTGAAGCTGGGTTGGCTGAGTTTGAACGAATAAGAGAAGAGGGCTTGTCAAACGATTCATACCTTCCTTATTATATTGGCAGCATTTACGACTCCAAAATGATGGAAGTTGCCAGTCAGAGAGCCGATCTTGAAAAGGTAGAAGAGAAGACTGAAGAGGAAATAGGACAAATCGAGGAGCTAAGTCAGCAAATCGAAAGCTACAAACAACAAGCACTGTCCCTATACTTGGAGACCTTAGAGGACGTAGAAGCCGATAAGGGTTTGCTAGATCGGATTCTTGCGATTGACCCAGATAATGTAGTGACAATCTACCGCTATGGCAAGCTTCTCGTAGAACAGGGAAATCCGATCAGCGCTGACATGCGATTCGAGGAAGCGATTACCAAAGACCCCAGCTATTTCCCGCCGTACATAGGTTCGGGGGACGTAGCTATGAATAATAAGAATTACCGCAAAGCTGCCGAGCAGTATCGACAAGCGCTGGAGCTTCGGCCAGAGGATCTTGCTGTTATGACCAAGCTCTCTGGTGCTTACCTTGCTCTTCAACAACTTGATGAGGCTGAGAAGCAGCTTGTGGCCATTCAAGACATCGATCCAGATAACCTCGCCCTAAACATAGGGCTGGGAGATCTTGCGTATGCAAGGATGATTGTGGCAATCAATGAGCGTGACGCACTCGAAGAGAATCCTGAGCGTATACCGGAAGAAGAGACTCAGTTGCAGCAGCTTGCTGATGCGATAAGCGCCCATTATGAAACAGCGAGAAAGCAATATGAGAAAGCGCTTACTAGTAGCGGCTCGGCAGATCTTTACGTCAAACTGGGAAGAGTAGAGCTTGCGATAGGTGAGTTCGACCAAGCGGAACGGGCATTTCACGATGCGGCGGTTCGTTCTCCATACAAAGCCGAAGCATATGAGGGCATGGGAGATCTTCTCATGCGGCAAGGAGACATAGAAGGAGCGATTGAGGAGTATATGACTGCATTTTCACGCAGCTTTGACAACGCCCTCAAGCAGAGAGTAGGGGAAGAGATCATTAAGCATGATCCTGATGACACTACGATGCGCTTTAAGCTTGCCGATATTTACGCGGATCAGTATATGTGGAGTGCAGCAATCAGACAGTATGCGGCAATTATCGAAACTAGTCCAGATTCAATCGAAGCATACGAGAAGATTGCAGAGGCATACATATGGCGAACCGAGTACGATACAGCTATCGACTATTTGTGGAAAGCTATCGGTCACGCAGATAATGACTCAAGCAGAATAAGCATCTACAACAAGATCATCGAGATTGACCAGACCCAGGTTGGTCAAGACAAACCGCTTTCCGTGGCGGGACTTGACTCCCTGTTTGAGTTAGCGCAAATCTATCTTGTTCAGGGAAATCTGCAGGACGCTAGAGGAAGGCTAGAACAGATCATAAGTATAAACCCCTTCTATCATGCAGAGGATGTAGTGGCGCTTCTGCTGCAAGCTGGCGGTGAATTACCAGAGCCATCGATTCCCGAAGAGACAGTACAGACGCCCTCTAGTATCGTGATTCCACCTGTGGATGAGACACAGACTCCTTCGAGCAGTGTTGCGCCGAATACTTCACAGGAAACACCAAACGACACTCAACAATGACCCCCAGTGCTTTTGAGCAGGTGGCGAAACTAGTTGAACGTTTGCGGGCGGAGGATGGTTGTCCTTGGGATCGCGCCCAGAATCATCGTTCTCTGCGCCCATACCTCATTGAGGAAGCGTACGAGGCAATTGCAGCCATCGATGCGAATGATCCCGCAGCCCTTGCTGATGAGTTAGGCGATATTCTCCTGCAAGTTCTCCTGCACAGCCAAATCGCGGCTGAAGAGCATGAATTCTGCATTGAAGATGTAATAAATCTGCTCTCTAAGAAGCTGCTACGCCGCCATCCACATGTGTTTGCCGTTGCATCAAAGGACACAGATTCCATTAGGCATAACTGGGAATTGATTAAACAGGAGGAACGACAAACGCACTATGTGCTCCCTTCGATTCTAGCAGCGAGGAAGCTTATTGAGCGGATGAACAATCTAGGAATCTCAATTGAAGACATCGGCTCAGCCTCCCTTGAGGAGAAAGAAGGCAAGAGAATCCTTGAAGCCATTGCCGCGAGTTGGGAAAAAGGCATTGATCCAGAGCTCGCGCTTGAGAAGTCAATTGCAGCGTTGTCACAGGCGTGTCCTAGATGATTCCCATGAAGCAAGATGCAGCGGTGTTCTGGGTAAACACACGTGAATCAGAAGTTCATTTCATTGATGCCATTCTGAGTGCATACGATGGCATGGCAAACGTAAGGCGCGATTACCGCGTGCGTAATGGAAAGGTGTATTTTAAGGTGTACATTTCTCCTGGTATGAAGGATGAGTTTCTGTTTCTTACGAAGCGCCTGCGACAATCGGGTACAATAATAGGGGATGTGTTGGAGGAACAAGCGAATGAAGATTCTAAGGCCGCATGAAGTTGTATCCTCGATCTTTCAGATTGACTACGAACGTTTACTATGTAGCGGAAAACGGGCAATCATATTTGATCTTGATAATACTCTTGGTCCGCGAAAGTCAACTCAGCTTGAAGCACAGGTGTTTACCCTTCTGGGTTCTCTAAAGGGTATGGGATTTCACGTTGGAATACTCACGAATCGGCGAAATATTACTAACAATCTATCAATTAACCGTCTCGCAGAAGATTATCCTTTGGTCCATCGAGCTAGCAAACCTGCGAGGGGAGGATTCCTCTTTCTGTTGGACAAACTAGATGCTTTGCCCAAGGAAGCAGTAATGGTAGGGGATCGCATCTTTACCGATATCTTTGGGGCAAACCGTTTGGGGATCTACTCAATTCGTATCTGCTCTACTTGAGTCGCGGGTCAAGAACGTCACGCAGGCTATCGCCTAGGATGTTGAACCCCAAGACGGTAGAGAGGATGCATA
Source organism: Candidatus Bipolaricaulota bacterium (assembly GCA_030670905.1). Taxonomy (GTDB): domain Bacteria; phylum Bipolaricaulota; class Bipolaricaulia; order UBA7950; family UBA9294; genus JAUVYF01. Next base: position 133 of record DAOVAR010000024.1, on the reverse strand, counting down.
AACCTGGATAGATCGCCATCCACCACGCGGTACGCATGAACTCCTGTGCCTGCTGAAGCATCGCCCCCCACGATGCCATTGGCGGTCTTACTCCAAACCCCAAGAAGCTCAAGCCCGCCACAACAATGATGTT
>DAOVAR010000047.1 GCA_030670905.1 Candidatus Bipolaricaulota bacterium | reverse complement strand
ATCATTGCGCGTTCAGTTTTTCTTTGGGGAGCTGCTTATACCCATCTGGAGGATCTAAAGGGCCGAAAGAACATTAATATCTTTAATGCTGGACCTGTTTTGTATTTCGACATTTTTTCCCCGTTTGTGCTAATTGGACTGTTTATAGCCAAAAACATTGTCTAACCAGGCGCTCTCAACCCGACCTGCGGCACGCGGCGTACCTACTGTCATACCCTGCTCCCTGCGACTAGCTCCTCAAGATCGCTCGCGCTAGGCCACTCAAAAGTTCCAAAGTTGTCCACTAAGGGGTACCAGTTTGAAAGTTGTCCACTCGGGTAACTCAAGGGAATGCTCTTCGAACTAGCGTGTTTGAAAGCAGTCCACTGGGGAGTGCTCGAGCGCCAATTGCTTAGTAACTGCCTGCTTCTTGTTTCATCGTTAGCGACATCGGTATCCCCTGGCTCAGTTCATACTTGTGTGAAGAGACACCACATCCTTCACTCTGTGGAATATCTCCATCTCTCTTATTCCACGGGGTGAACCTCCCGTTTCGAGTACATCTCCTAGCTGAGGCAACGATACGGTTTGGAGTACTTTCTTGATGAGGCAATGCGACTCCTTACTTTCCCAGTGTGCTTCCTATATAATGAGCTACGTTATTCCCGCAAACGTAAACGGAGGATTGTAGCATTAGGAATATGCGGGAGGTATTTGTTGAATGAGTGATATAGCAGGGAGGGTGAGGGCGATTGTTGCCAAACACCGGAAGTGAAAGAGAAAAGGAGGTGGACGGATAAGGAGAATCGCCAAGATCCCAGCTGTGTTGCTTCTAGCTATTGCCGTCCGCACTGGCCAGGAAGATACTGAGAACCCTAGTGGAAGGTCATGGAGGCATAATCAAGGGGCAAAGCGAAATAGGAAAAAGCAGTACCTTCACGGTGAGGCTGCCCGTGGACAAAGGGAAGGATAAACAGGAGGTGAAAAATAGCAGGGGAAAGACAAGAGAAAAGAAGATCCAGCACATGGATCCGGATTCTATTACTGTTGATAGCTCTGGGTTTGGCAGTTGGCGGGTATTTTTGGTTGAGACAAGAAGAGCCTGAAAAATATACAGGGCCTGTTGAGAAAATTACTGTGGCAGCCGCTGAGTATCTAACTGGTGCCTTGATTTATGTTGCTGAAGACCAGCGATTCTTTGAAGAAAATGGTTTGGACGTAACAATAAGAGGTTACGGATCTGGTAAGGCTTGTGCCGATGCCCTTATAAACGCAGAAGCCGACATTTGTACTTCAGCAGGTTTCGTTTTTGTCAGCAATAGTTTTGACCATGCAGACCTCAGGGTATTTGGAACTATTGCTACCGCGCAGGTTAAGGAATTGATTGTCAGAAGAGATAGAGGAATCACAACGATAGATGATTTGCCAGGAAAAAGGATTGGAGTCACAAGAAAGAGCGGCGCTGAGTTTCTTCTTGGAGTATTCTTAACGCTCAATTCTCTTTCATACGAAGCTGTAGAGCTTGTCGATTTGAAGCCGTCAGAAATCGTAGAAGGTATCTCAGATGGCGATATAGATGCTGCTTTTACTTGGGACCCATATTCGTATGATATAAAGAAGGAACTAGAGGAAGATGTAATAAGCTGGCCTGGGGGAGAGGATTTTTATTTTGTATTGCTTGCAAAGAGGGATTGGATAGAAAGCAATCCTGCAGCAGCTGAGCGCTTTATAAAATCATTATTAGAGGCAGAGGAGTATATTAGGGACAATTCTGAAAAAGCCAAAGAGTTCGTGAAGGATAGATTTGATTATGAAGCAGACTATATAGAGTACAGTTGGCCGAGACAGGAGTTTGCCGTTATCCTTGAACAGGCCATGTTGATCACATTTGAAGATCAGGCTCGATGGAGAATAGAGAACAACCTTACCAATAAGACCACGGTTCCCAACTATCTTGATTTCATATACTTTGACGGTCTGGAAGCGGTGAAACCGAAAGCGATTTCTGTCATCCGATAAGAGGGAATAGTATGAGCATCAAGATAAAGCTTTGGCTTAGCATCCTCGTGGCTGGGGGGATCGCTGTGCTTGCCTTTAGTTTGATCCTTACCTGGACATCTCGGCAAGTGGGTGAAGCCATTGAGCAAAGCCAAGCAATGGATAAGGTTGTCAAGGGGGTATTTGAGCTAAACATCATCACCAATGACTATTTGCTGTACTATGAAGATCGGGCGCAAACGCAGTGGGATCTGAGATATGCTTCGCTGGCTCAGCTTCTGGCCGGAGCTAGATTCAAAGGCCCAGAAGAAGAAGCGATGCTGGAACAGATCACTCAAATCCATGCCGATATCCAACCTCTGTTTTCTCAACTGCTCACAAACCATGAAAGACAAGGCTTGAGTGAAGAGGAAATGGATTTGTCGCGGGATTTGGAGCAGCTATTAGTCAGTCAACTGATGGTGAAAACTCAAACGATGGTTACCGTTACCTTTCAATTGGCAGAGGCGGCTAGCGTCAGGGTGGAGATCGCCCAACGAAGAGGTAGTTACCTTCTTATGGCTGTTGGCGGGATACTTCTAGCACTGATAGTGTCCATCATCATTTTGACAAGTAACGGTATTGTGGCAAGGGTTAGGAACCTACAGCGGGGGACTGAAATCATCGCTGCTGGAGATTTGGATCACCACGTGGAAATCAGAAGCGATGATGAGATCTCTCAATTATCCCGTGCATTTAATGAAATGACTCATAAATTGAAAGAATCCTATGCGGGTTTGAATGAAGAGATCACCACGCGCAAGCAAGCGGAGGAGGCGCTGCAGGAATACTCAGAACGACTAGAAGTAATGGTAGAGGAACGGACCAAAGAGCTTAAAGACGCCCAGGAAGAACTTGTCCGCAAGGAGAAGCTCGCCATCTTGGGCCAACTAGCCGGTGGAGTGGGCCACGACTTGCGTAATCCACTGGGCGCAATCAAGAATGCCGCTTATTTCCTCAACATGGTGCTTAAGGAGCCCGATCCGGAAGTGAAGGAGACCTTGGAGATCCTGGAAAAGGAAGTGGGGACCTCCGAGGCAATCATCTCCAGCCTACTTGATTTCGCGCGAGCGAAGTCTCCCACCAAGCGCAAGATAAGCGTCAACGAGATACTCCAAGAGACGCTGTCTCGTATTACTGTGCCGGAGAACGTCGAGGTAGTCCAAGAGCTTGATGAGACACTGCCCAAGAGTCTGGTCGATCCCGATCAGCTCGGTCAGGTCTTTGGCAACATCATCCTTAATGGGATTCAGGCAATGACCGAGGGTGGCCAGTTGACTATCAAGTCTGAAGCCCCTGCTCCGGGACGGGTATCCGTCTTTATTACCGACACAGGGGTGGGCATTCCAGAAGAGCAGCTGGAGAAGCTGTTTGAACCGCTGTACACCACCAGGGCAAAAGGAATTGGGTTGGGACTGGCAATCGTGAAGACCTTGGTGGAAGGTCACCGCGGCACCATCGAGGTAGAAAGCGAACCCGGCAAGGGGAGCACGTTCACGGTTAAGCTGCCCACAGGCATGGAGGAGAGCAAGGGTGCTGGGGAGCAGGGGAGATAGGGTGATACAGAGTCACGAGGAGCTTGATGTGTACCAGTTAGCCCTTAAGGCTGCGATGAGGATCTTTGAGGTGTCAAAAGCGCTTCCTCGTGAGGAGACGTATTCACTGACAGATCAGATTCGCCGGTCCTCGAGGTCAGTGTGCTCGAATACCGCCGAGGCGTGGAGAAAGCGACGATATGAGGCAGCCTTTGTGAGCAAACTTAACGATGCCGAATCCGAGGCTGCAGAGACGCAGACCTGGCTTCGCTTCGCGGCGGAGTGTGGCTATCTCGTTGAGGAAGTAAGACAGGAATTACATCAAACCTACGACTACATCATCGGTAAACTGGTCAATATGATCATCGACCCGTCGTCCTGGATTCTTAAGAGGAGCAACCGATGATTCCACCTCCGCACTTCAGCACCTCTGCCCAAAAGGGGGAGATGAGGACACGCACCACGCATAGCCGCGAACTCAAAGGAGTGAGCACATGATGGAAGCGAAGGCCAATATCCTACTTGTGGATGACAATGTCGGTCTCACCAAGACGATGTCCTTCGCCTTGAAGCGCAATGGCTACGCGGTCACCACTGCCAAGGACGGCCGCGAGGCCATCGCCAAGGTCAAAGAACAGCCGTTTGACATGATCTTTATGGACATCAAGATGCCACTGTTGGGCGGTGTAGAAACCTACAAGGAGATCAAGAAACTCCGTCCTGAAGCTGTAGTGATGATGATGACTGCCTACGCAGTGGAGGATCTGGTCGTCGAGGCGCTAAGAGAAGGTGCCTACGGAATCATCTACAAACCCCTGGACATAGAAGAGGTCCTTGCCACAATCGAAGAAGCAATACATGCTAAGAAAGGGGCACTTATTCTTGTGGTTGACGACGATCCCGGGACCTGTACCACCCTCAAGAACATCCTTGCCAACAAGGGCTACACCGTGAGCACCGCCCATACGGGCGAGGAAGCTATTGCCATTGCAAAGGAACATGCCCATGACATCCTGTTCATTGACATAAAGCTTCCCACGATCAACGGCCTGGAGACCTATTTGGCGATCAAAGAGCGAAATCCAAAGGCTGTGGCGATCATGATTACCGGCTATCGTCAGGAGATGGATGCTCTAGTGAAACAGGCAATAGAGAACGATGCCTACACGTGCCTGTACAAACCCCTTGATATGGAAGAGCTACTCAAGCTGGTCAATGAGATCTGGGTGCGGAAGGGAAAACTCGAATGATCCAAGGCGAGGGTGTGATGGACGAGAAGCCCGACATCCTGATCATCGAGGACGACGAGAGCACCCGTAAAACCCTAACACTGATATTGGACAAGAAGGGGTATGGCACAGAAACCGCTGGCACAGGGAAAGAAGCTCTAGAAAGGGCGAAGAAGCAATCTTTTGACATCACCCTATTAGACATTAGGCTCCCCGACATGGACGGAATGGAGCTTGTTGCACCTTTGAAGGAGCTTCACCCTGACCTGGCGGTGATTGTCATCACCGGGTATGCCTCGCTGGAAACCGCACTGCGAGCCCTGAAGGAGGGGGCAGCAGACTACATTACCAAGCCGCTGGACATGGAGAAGGTATTGGAGGCGATTGGAGAAGCCCTTGAAAAACAGCGGCTCGTTGTAGAACTGCGCAAGCTCTCGCTGTCCGATGACCTAACAGGCCTGCTCAACCGAAGGGGATTCATGCGGGTGGCCAAACACCAGTTGAAGGTGGCCAACCGGTCAAAAAGGGAGATGTTGCTTCTCTATATGGACTTTGACCACTTGAAGCAGATCAACGATGCCTTAAGCCATCGTGACGGCGATCGGACATTGATCGAGGTTGCCAATGTGCTCAAACAGACCTTTCGCGAGTCCGACATCATTGCCCGCATCGGTGGGGATGAATTTGTGGTGCTTACAATAGAGGCGGGCAAGGACAGCGAAGAGGTCCTTCGTCATCGGCTGCAAGAGGAGCTTGATACCCACAACGCAAAAGGACAGCAACCCTTCAAGCTGTCGATCAGTGTTGGCGCGGCACACTATGATCCTGAAAGGCCCTGCTCGATCGAAGACCTGCTGCACAAGGCGGATACTTCGATGTATGAGCAGAAAGGGCAAAGCAGGTGAGCTAGTGACCAAGCGTGACAGGATGGAAGAGAAAGCACGCATTCTGATTGTGGATGACGACAAGAGCGTTTCCAAGAGCCTGTCACTCATCCTTGAAAAGAAGGGATATTGCACGCAGTGGGCTGGGACAGGGAAAGAAGCACTAACAAAGGCCAAGGAAAGCGCATTCAATGTAGCCCTTATCGACCTTAAGCTCCCCGATACGAGTGGAGTAGAACTCGTAGAGCCATTGAAGAAGCTCAATCCTAATACGGCCTTATTGATCGTCACCGGCTATGCCTCCCTTGACACGTCTGTGGAGGCTATGGATAAGGGAGTATCCGCTTACCTCATCAAGCCGCTAAACATGGATGAGGTGCTTCAGCGAGTGGAAGACATCCTCACGCGACAGGGCCTAATTGAGGAGAAGCGGCAGGCGGAGGAGGCGCTTAGAGATTCCGAAGAAAGATATCGGGGTCTTTTCGAAAACTCCAGCGAGTTCCTTTTCACCTTGGATTTAAAAGGTAATTTTACTAATGTAAACAAAGCAGCAGTAGAACTTACTGGATATACAGAGTCCGAACTATTAGAGATGAACTTTAAGGATTATACTCCCAGAAACAATCACAGAAAGCTTTTTCGAGCTTTCTATAATGTTTTTAAAACAGGGAAGCCCTTAAAGGATTTTCCTGTTGAGGCAATCATCAAAGACAAAACTGCAAAATATTTTGAGACCACCTTAAGCCCTTTAAAGAGAGGTGACGAAATCATCGGTCTTCAGGGAAGTTCAAAGGACATCACCGAGCAGCGAGAGGCCGAGCAAGCGATCCGCAACCTTAGTCAGTTCCGAGAGAGCATTATTGACAATGCCAACGTGTGGCTAGATGTGCTTGACCAAAAAGCAAACATCATCCTGTGGAACAAAGCTGCGGAGCGGATCAGTGGCTACTCCCAAGAAGAGGTGGTGGGCCACGACAAGATATGGGAATGGCTCTATCCGGATGAAGCGTATCGTAACGAGTTGACCGAGCAAGTTGTCTCCATCCTGGCAAAGGGTGCAACACAGCAAGATCTAGAGACCACCATCCATTGCAAAGACGGACAACAGCGAATCATCGCCTGGAATCAGAGGAACCTCCTCAATGAGGACGGCAAGTTCATTGGCTCGATTGCCCTCGGACACGATATCACCGAGCAGAGCCGAGCACAACAAGCGGAAACGACACTACAGGCTCAGCTCTATCAGGCCCAGAAACTGGAATCCATCGGTACCCTGGCCAGTGGTATTGCCCACGAGATCAACAACCCGCTGATGGGCATCATCAACTACGCCCAGCTGATCCACGACCGCATCAAGGACGACAAGTTGAAGGAATTCTCAGACGGTATCATCAAGGAAGGTAATCGCGTGGGCACAATCGTGAAGAACCTTCTTTCCTTCGCCCGGCAGGAAAAGGAAGCCCACAGCCCCGCCTATATCTCCGATATCATAGAGGCCTCCCTTTCGTTGATCGGTGCGGTGCTGCGCAAGGACCAGATCACTATCGAGCAGGACATCCCCGACGATCTTCCAAAGATTAAATGCCGCAGCCAGCAGATAGAGCAAGTGATTCTAAACCTT
>DAOVAR010000083.1 GCA_030670905.1 Candidatus Bipolaricaulota bacterium | reverse complement strand
AGAAACTTCAGTCAAGCTTACAGAGACCCTTCCGGATACTGGGGCGACTCGCAGATGGGGACCGATGGGTGCCCGGATCGAATAGCTGCGGCCGGCTGCCTTGTGGCGGCATTCGCTACGGTTCTTGATTACTATGATGTGAGGCTATCGATTCCAGCAGTATCGTCTTCCATAGGAATTGCGAGAACAGGGATGGATCCAGGGATTCTGAATGACTGGCTTAGGACACACGGTGGCTATGGGGCGTGTTCGCAGGATCCATATGGAAATTGCTGTCTAGAGTGGACCGAGCTTCCCTGGGAAATTTCGCTCTCTTTCCATGAGAATAGAAGTGAATCCGGAATTGATGCGGTAGCTCGACAGATAATCGATGATGCCCTGCGGTCAGGATATCCGGTCGTTGCTGGGGTGCACTGGGGGGCTAGCTGCCATGGAACCACCACCAGGAATGAAGATTGTCATTGGGTGGTGATCATTGGCAAGTTCGGCCAAAGCTATGAAATCATTGATCCCTACAACAGCGATTCAAGCCGCCAAGAAGGGATAAGGACCACTCTTTCCAGAGGCGTGTTTGGAAGCTATATCATTGATCGATATGTGGTTGTCGCTGGTTCTGCTCCGGCTAGCAGGTTAGCCGAGGTGAATCTCGTGTCGTCTTTCAAGCCGGGGGGTTTGCTCTATCCAGGGGAAACAATACAAGGACTACTGAAAATCGAGGGCACGCGGTCCCCTCTCTTGCTATATGCCCGCGTGACTGATCCACGCGGAAGGGTATCCTATGCCTATTACGGATCGCCAAGCAGTACTACCCTTTCTTATACTCAGCAGAAGCGAAGTTTGTACTTGGAGCCGCGTTGGTTTACGGCTCATGAATGGGAATGGACTAGAGCGATTGTGAACGATGGACAACTAGGAACATGGACATGGGAACTGTGGGTGGAAGATGTCGCTCGCCCTGGCTTACGCCTTGGTTACGATATTTCCGCGTACACCGTTGCAGAAGAGGGTACAGAAGCCTTCCAGCCCGCTATTTCAGTCTTACTTGCGGTGGGCATTACCGCAATGATTATTACTTTGATCTATGTATTAGGTATGGCGATCAATAACGGGTGAGTGCCCTATCGGCAGCGAGTAGGTAAACAATCCCGACCAGACTTGTTGTTACCAGACGCATAAATAGATGATGGTAGATAATCCAATAGCAAGACAGTAGATCCCGAAAATCTTGAGCTTTCCGTGACTTATCAATGCTAGAAGTCCCTTAATCGCAATCACGCCAACTGCTAACGCGGTCAATGCTCCGACTAGCAACTCGGGCCACTCACCTACAGCAACGCTTGTTGTAGTCAGGGCTTGGTAGAGTTTGAGCCCGGCCGCGCCAAGGATCGCCGGGATCGAAAGCAGAAACGAGAAGCGCGCTGCTTCTCTTCCCTTTATGCCAACAATCATTCCCGTTGAGATTGTTGCCCCACTGCGCGAGATTCCAGGAAGAAGGGCCGCTGCCTGGGAAATACCTATCAGGAGAGCGTCACGGAGTCTTACTTCTTTTCGCTTGGCTTGTCTTCCCGCTCGGTCGGCTATAAGTAGGAGCCCTCCAGTTACGAGCAAGCATATGCCAACAACTAGCAGCGAGGAAAATGCTGCATCGATCTTATCCTGCAATACGAATCCAATAACTGTAATCGGAATTGTTCCCACGATAAGACGCGAAATCTCGCCAAACTCTCTTGGTTTTGTAAACAAGCCTTGGGCAAGACGTAGGAGGTCACGGCGGAACAAAATCAGAACAGCAACTAGTGTTCCCAGATGCAGGATCGCTTCCAGAAGCACGCCAGGGGGGTCAAATCTCAAGAATCGCTCGCCAATGACGAGATGACCTGAGCTTGATACGGGAAGAAACTCTGTCAACCCCTGGATAAGCCCCATAATCAAGTAGTGGATCATGATTTCCTTTGCATGAGCAGTGATAGAACTGCAGGGTCAGTGCATAAGCGTTACCATGCGCACAAACTGCCGCACCTGTGAGGAGAGCCCTGGTTGCCTCAAAGAATCTCCTTCAAGCGAGACTTAACACAATCGCGCCCAATTACCGACATCATATCGAACAGACCTGGGCCAACGCCAGTGCCAGTTATTGCCATCCTGTAATCATGAGCGACGTCTCTCAACCCCACCCCCCTTTCCTTTAGGGCGGTGCGTACTGCTTCCTGCACATTTTCCGGTGTGAATTCCTCAATCGTGCTCAATGCGCCTATTACTGCTTGTAGGACCTCTTTCTTCTGTTGGCTAAGGACTACGTTTTCCTCTTTTTCTAGCGGAACAGGGAACAGAACTCTCATGCTGCTTGCCAGATCAGCGAAAGTCTTGGAGCGGTCGCGAAGAAGCTTTGCTCCGGTAAGCAACCTGTCTTTACCTGCCTGATCCCACATCGCTTCTGTTATTAGGTCGTCTTTCAGGGCAAATGGTTTCACTAGCTCGACGATCCTGTCTAGATCGGCCGCCTTCATGTGCTGTTGATTTATCCAATGTAGCTTTACTTCGTCAAACACTGCCGCCGAGCTACCCACACCTTGTAACGTGAATAGCTCGATCAGCTGATCGCCAGTGAACACCTCTTGATCTCCATGGGACCAACCGAGGCGGGCCAAGAAATTTACCATTGCCTCGGGTAGAAACCCGCGGCGGCGATATTCAAGAACAGAGGTTACGCCATGCCGCTTGGAAAGACGTGTACGATCCGGTCCAAGAATCATCGGCAAGTGAGCAAACTGTGGGAGTGGCTTTTCAAGTGCCTGATAGAGGAGAATCTGTCTCGGAGTGTTGGTGGTGTGATCGTCCCCGCGAATGACATGGGTTATTCTCATATCGGCGTCATCCACAACAACCACAAAATTGTACACAAAGCTTCCATCGGAACGACGGATGACAAAGTCCTTCAGCTGTTCGTGCCGAAAGGTTATGTCTCCCAGCAGAGCATCATGAAAGGTTAGCTCTCCCTGTTCAGGAACACGAAACCACCACGCACCATCGTGTTCGTAGGCCAACTTGCGGTCCATGAGTTCGAGGGCTGCTTGCTGATGTCTCTTGCTGCGCTCGGTCTGGCGGTAGTATTCATCCCAGTTGATGCCAAGCCATTGCATTGCTTCGATGATGTGTTCGATCGATGCTTCGGTTGAACGTTCTTGGTCGGTGTCCTCGATTCGCAAGACGAATGTTCCCTTGTTGTGCCTGGCAAAAAGCCAATTGAATAACGCGGTCCTTGCCCCGCCAACATGTAGGTAGCCGGTTGGGCTGGGGGCAAATCTCACTCTGGTCATCCTTGGTTCACCTGCTTTTGTCGTTTAAGATATCTTACCGTGTCTCTCGATCTTTTCCTAAGAGAATGGTCGAAAGACAGTAACCGGTAATGGGTGATGGGTGAAAAGACAGTCTGGAGTCGAGAGTCGGCAGTCGAGAGTCGAGAAGCAGTAACAAGTAATGCGTGATGAGTAACGGGGAAA
>DAOVAR010000072.1 GCA_030670905.1 Candidatus Bipolaricaulota bacterium | reverse complement strand
CCTTATAATGAATATAGTGGAAAGTAGCTAAGGAGCATTTTATGCAAGGATTCCTGCGACACTTAAGGGATACATTCATCAGTGGCCTTCTCGCAATCATCCCCGTTGGAGGAACAATATTCCTCATATGGTTCCTGTACGACTTGATTGATGGATTGGTGGGAAAAGCAACGCCCTTTGGTAAGACAGTAGAAAGGGTGCTTGGCCAATGGATTCCTGGGATGGGAATCTATATGACAGTAATACTTATCCTGATCATAGGATTTGTCATGCGCAACTTCTTCGGTCGTTATCTTTACTACTACCTGGAAAGAATCGTCTTCTCGATTCCCGGTGTGCGCAAGATGTATTTCACATTGAAACAGTTTAGTTCCGCGTTGCTCACGCGCGACACCAGTTCTTTTAAGCAGGTAGTTGTATTCGAATACCCAAAAGAAGGGATAAACATTGTTGGCCTGATCACTAATGAGAGTCCCGGGAAATTACAGGAGGGAACGGACGAGGAGTGCGCAATAGTCTATGCTCCAACCGCGCCCAATCCTCTTTCTGGGATGATGTTGATCATTCCCAAAAACAAACTTACCTATGTTGATATCCCTGTAGATGATGCACTTTCAATGATTCTCTCTAGTGGATCGGTCTTGCCGGACAGCGTGCTAGAAACAGAGCCTAAGCCCCGTCCCCGTTTTCATCCATTTAGGCATCATTAGGCGGTAATTGTATGGCAATCTTCAAAGACAAGCGCTACTTACGAGTCAAGCTAGACAAGGAAACGGATGAAAGCCTGTGGATGCAGTGCAAGTCCTGTGGCGAGCTTGTATTCAAGCGGAGGGTGCGTGAAAACAATAATATATGTCCTTACTGTGGTGAGTACTTCTTCCTTACAGCACGGGAACGCATTGAATCGCTGATCGACGAAGGGAGCTTCACCGACATCTCCGAGCCGATTATGGCTGCTGATCCTCTCTTGTTTCAAGATACAAAGCCTTATCCACAACGAATTGAGGACGCACAGGAGAAAACAGGGCTTGCGGATGCCATTATCATCGGAAGTGTCGTCATCTCTGGGATCGCTGTAGTAATAGGGGTAATGGACTTCCGTTTCATTGGGGGAAGCATGGGTTCGGTAATGGGCGAGCAGATTTGCCATGCAATGGAAGAGGCAATCCGTAACCAGTGCCCATTTATCCTTGTCTCTTCATCTGGAGGAGCACGAATCCAGGAAGGTATCTTGTCGCTTATGCAAATGGCGAAGACATCTGTGGTGCGCGCTCGACTTTCCGAAGAACGCCTTCCATTTATCTCTGTGATGACATACCCCACAACTGCAGGCGTACAGGCCTCAATTGCCAGCCTGGGAGACGTGATAATTGCTGAGAAAGGCGCAATGATTGGGTTTGCTGGGCGACGGGTAATCAGGGACACCATCGCTGAGGAACTTCCGCCCAATTATCAGACCGATAGCTTTGCTCTTGAGCATGGCAGTATTGACCGTGTTGCAAATCGTGAGCATCTACGCGAGGAATTGATTAATGTTCTTCGGTTTTTTGTGAGGCAGTAATGGCTGAGAAGACAGCTATTGAACTCCTGGAAACGAAAATACAGGAATTGCGTGAACTGAACAAGATGGAAGAAATCGATATGTCCGGCGAGATTGTCCTCCTGGAAGAAAAACTCGAAGCGCTAAAAATCAGTACATACAGCAACTTAAGCGATTGGGAACGTGTGAAGATTGCCCGCCATCCCGAGCGACCCTACGCGCTTGACTACATAGACAAGGCGTTTGCCGATTTCTATGAGCTTCATGGTGATCGGATCAGCGGAGATGATCGCGCGCTTCTCGTAGGATTGGCTCAACTACAGGGCAAGACAGTAGTTCTCTTGGCCCAACAAAAGGGGCATTCCACAGAGGAGAATAAACAGCGATACTTTGGAATGCCACGGCCGCAAGGATATCGGAAGGCAAAACGGATAATGGCGCTTGCAGAGCGGTTCTCTTTTCCTCTAATCAGTCTAATTGACACACCTGGGGCCTATCCAGGACTAGAAGCGGAGGAATTTAATATTGGCGGAGCAATTGCGAACAACCTTCTTGCAATGGCGAAGCTGCAAACTCCAACGATTGCGGTGATAATTGGCGAGGGGGGATCAGGCGGCGCGTTAGCGGTGGGTGTCGCCGATCGCGTACTCATGTTAGAGAACGCAACCTACTCTGTGATCAGCCCTGAAGGAGCATCCGCGGTTCTATGGAAAGACAAAGGGAAAACCAGACAGGCGGCAAACGCGCTCAATCTTACCGCGGAACACCTGCTCAAGCTAGAGGTGATCGATGAAGTGATTCCGGAACCATTAGGCGGTGCACATAAGGATCCCCAGAAGACAATCGCTTCTTTTGAAGAGGTCCTCATGCGACATTTTGCCGAGGTTTGTGACACCCCGCCAGACGAACTGCTCTCTGCTCGCTACAAGCGATACCGCTCCCTTGGTTGCTACCGCACTTTGAGTGATCATCTCTAAGAGTCGTTCACCAGCTACGTACGTTAATACTAGGGCTCGACAATGAAAACAAGGTACCATTTAGAGTGGTCCTTGTCTAATGTCCCCCTTGAATGAAGAGAATAGCAGGGACATGAGCTTATACCTAGGGGTTGAAACAGATGGCATTCTTCAATGGAGAAGATCTGCGGCAGGTCTATAAGAAGGCACAGGCAGAGGGATATGGTCTGATGGCCAATAATATTGCCGAAACCAATGTTCTTATTGGCCTGCTTGAAGGATACGCCAAGCGGTGTTCTGATCTTGTTATCCAAGTCAGCCCGGGAGCTGCTGCCTTTGCCGGCGGTGGAAATAGAACTACCGGACTAACAATACTCTCTTACACAATCCAACAGCTTGCGAAATACTACCCAATCGGGGTTTCCCTAAACCTTGACCATTTTACGGTCAATGATATGCCCTTAATTAAGCAGGCAATAGATGGCTCACTCGTTTCGTCGATCATGATCGACGCGTCCAGAGAGTCATTTGAGGAAAACGTTCGCATTAGCCACCAAGTCGTTCGGATGGCTAAAGGGAGCGGGATCCTAATTGAGGCGGAATTGGGAAAGATCAAGGGCATGGAGGACGAGGTGGCCTCTGACGAAGCATTCTATACCGATCCTGAGGAAGCGGTCGAATTCATCAAGCGAACAGAGGCAGACCTTCTTGCCATCTCTATTGGAACACAGCATGGTGTTTCAAAGGGACGCGACGTGGTTCTGCAAACGGATATTGCTAAGAGAATTCATGAGCGACTAGAAGAAGATAGCCTTCTGATTCCGCTTGTCCTTCATGGTACATCTGGGCTACTTGCCCAGCAGATTCAAGAGATCATTCACTGTGGGGTATGTAAGCTAAATAAGGATACACGTTACCAATACGAGTACGCGCGGACAGCTCACGATTTCTACCGCGCGCATACGTCCTCCATTGTTCCGCCTTCTGGAGTAGAAGACAATTCCAGCGGGCTTTTCTCAGAGAGCAATTGGACGCCCAATAAGTCCGATTTTGATCCGCGAGTGGTAGGCAAGCTAGTGCGCGCCAAAATCACAGAAACGGCAATAGAGCTGATTGATCAAGCAGGAAGCGCCAACCACACGCTCCTAAGAGAAGGTTGATATGCAACGAGTAGGAATCTTGACAGGCGGAGGAGACTCACCAGGGATCAACGCGGCAATCCGCTCAATAGTACGCTTTGGCCACAGGAACAACATCACAGCAATCGGATTCCTTGAGGGGTGGAAAGGAGTGATGGAGAACCTCACACGGCCTCTTGGGCCTGAGAACGTTTCGGGCATTCTGCACATTGGTGGAACGATCTTGGGAAGCTCACGTACAAACCCATTCAAGAATGAACAGGGGCTAAGTGGCATTACGGAAACACTGGAACAAAACGCGATTGACTTCCTGATAGCAATTGGTGGCGATGATACCCTGGGTGTAGCTCACGAGCTTGCTAGCCACGGAGTGCAAGCAATTGGAATTCCACAGACAATCGACAATGATATTGCCTTAACTGATTACTGTATAGGTTTTTCGTCGGCTTTGGGCGTGATAACCGATGCCTTAGATCGACTGCATACCACGGCTTTTTCCCATCACCGTATCCTGGTCCTCGAAGTAATGGGACGAGACGCTGGTTGGTTAAGCTTGATGGGAGGGATTGCTGGTGGAGCCGATATTATTCTTATCCCCGAGCAAGAGTTCAGCGCTGCCGCGGTGCACCGTCAAATTCTCAGCCGTCAGGCGCGAAAGAAGCACTTTAGTATTATCATCATCGCCGAAGGCGCAAGGCCGGATAGATTGGAGAGCCAGGTAGTAAGCGAGGCCGCGGTTGATGCCTTCGGGCATGTTCGTCTAGGCGGAGTAGGGCAATATCTGGCCAACGAGTTGGCAGACAAGATGCGGATCCCGATAAGGGTCACAAATCTTGCCTACCTGCAACGAGGCGGACGCCCCTCCCCATTTGATCGTATACTTGCCACTCGCTTTGGAGCTGCTGCGATCGAATTTGCCTTAGAAGGAAAATTCGATGTGATGACCGCTATACAGGGCA
>DAOVAR010000015.1 GCA_030670905.1 Candidatus Bipolaricaulota bacterium | reverse complement strand
CATCTTCAAGTACTACGGCTTCGAAATGGCCTTTCGGTTTACTGGCGCAACCGGGAGAAGCATGTTGGACGCTTATAGCACTGCGTGGAAGAAGTGGCCGCTTTGGTACATGTTAGTCACTACACTGATACAGTGCGTTGTAGGCCAGGCGGGAAGGGTGATTGCCGCTGCGGCGGTGCTATACTACCTTTTTACGATATCTGTAGGTATCCCAGTGCCTTTATGGGGATGGGCTTTGCTGCTGTGTGTAATTGCTTGTAGCATCATTCTGCTGGGGAAGTATGGCATATTTGAGATCCTTACCAAGGTCTTGGCAGGTCTGCTGGTCGTATCAGCTGTCAGTGTCTTTTTCTTGCGCCCGGCGCCACTATCTGCATTGGGGCATTTCTTTCTTGTTGAAATCCCTGATGGCTCGTGGTTACTCATAGCGGCATTCCTTGGCCTGTTGCCTACCGGAATCGATGTGTCGCTACAGGCTTCCGAATGGGGACAGGCAAAACGCGTAGGTATGGGCAAGGTGAGGGAAATCCTCGAGAAGAATGGATCTATTAAGGCGTTTGACCCGTTTGATGGCAAGAGAGATGATTTACGGATTAGCGTATCCGAACTACCCGCAAATGCGCGAGAGTATGCGACAAGATGGTTCAAGGTGTCTCTATGGGATTTTCGTGTTGGGCACATCATCTCATTCATAATGGCTGCCATCTTTCTGTTGCTCGCCGCTGTATGGTTATATCCGAGCGCAGTTGAAGGACAGGCAGTCATTGGCGAGATAGCGAAGATCTTTACCGAGAGCGTTGGTTCGTGGATGATGACGGTATTCCTGCTTGGAGCCTTTGCGGCGACATTCTCTACAATGTTCAATTACTTTGATGGTTGGCCGAGGATTGTGGGGGCCTGTTGTAGAAATCTGTTCAAGCCTACGGCTAGAATGCAAGGTATCGCTAAGGATGAGCTTTCCGATGAACAACGGAGGGCTTGGTGCTCAGAGTATAATATCTACCGAGCTACGATGATGTTCTCCTTAGTGGCCTCGGTAGCAGTGATTGCTGGTCTACCCAAGCCGGTATGGCTGGTGCTCGTAGCTTCTGCTGCTGCTCTCTTTGTGGCTCCGGTAATCTACGCCATGAACCTCTACTTTTGCTTCAGGATAATAAACAAAGAAGATAGAGCGTTCTATCCCAGTCTTTTTGCAAGATACTTCGGCTGGGGAAGCTTTACGGTGTTCAGTGGTCTTACCCTTATCGTCGTGCTGGCTCGTGTATTTAAGGTCACGTTGTTCTAACAGCTCGCGGTGTTGCCTTGTAGGGTCAATACTGCAAGGAGTAGTCTGCCTGCGCACCAACTCCTATGATGGTGATCAGCTGCGTCTCTGGGTCTAAGGTGACGTAGGCCCAGGAAGGTGGAGTTTCATCCTCGTTGACCAGTGCTTCAAAAGTGACGTAGTGAATGCCATCAATCAAAGACCAGGCATTCTGATGGTCATCTCCCTGAAAAACAGCGATGACTACACCGGAATCGCTAAGGATTGTCTTCACCTGCTCTTTATTTGATATTGCTGGTCCTCCGCAAAGGAAGTCAAAATCGACATCAAGCCGCTGGTGTACAAAAACGATTGTTGGCTTGTTGGTGGCAGCGAGATCGTTGGTTAACCACTCAAGCTCAAATTGCGGGATATTCCCCTGTACCACCCATCCACTATGCCCTAAATCTTCTGCTTTCTTGTTGTACTGAGCATCAAGAATAACGAAATGATACCCTTTGACGTCAAAACTCGAATAGTTGCCTGCGCTATCAACTTCTGCGAGAAATTCCTCTTTGAATAGGTCGTAGATATCGTGGTTCCCTAGTACGTAGTAACGTGGTCCGTCAAATTCCGCGTAGATAGCCTCCGCGGCTCTAAGGATTCCTGGAATTCGTGCAGGCTCACCCAAATCTTCCCCTATCACAAATACTCCATTAACCAAGTCTCCCAGCTCGACGACGAGGTCAACCGGAAGGGCATTCATGGCAGTAATGCATGACGAGAGGCGTTCAGGATAGTCTGTCATCACCTTGGCCTCTCCAGGTGAATCGGTATCGTGCGCGTGCAAATCGGTAAAGATACCAAGGCGCACTTGCATAGACGTAGGTGAACTATCGGCAAACAGCAACCCACAGACAACTACAACTAGAAGGACGGTAATACATAACGCTCTTGAAGCTCGCGCTGTCCACATAGCTTCCTCCTTCACTTGTGTTACAGCTTACCGTGTATCGTTCAGGCCAGCAACTCGATCATGAGAAATTACAGGCGCTAGAATACCTGCAGGAACACTTCGAGGGGAAGATCGTTCTGGCTCATGCTGATCTACCTAAGAGCAAGGCACGTTGCTCTTCTAGATCCTTCGTTCTGCGAGACTGATCTCTATCAAGTCGGAAAGGTCTTCGGCGCGATCAGAGATCTCCACCAGTTCTTCCACGAATTCTCGCACCAGTATCTTTTCAGCCAACGGGAGATCCATCAAGAATAAGTCCCTAATAAACTTCCGCTCAATATGATCGATTTCACTCTCCTGCTTCTCTATTGCAGTAGTATGCACAGTTACTCCAGCTTTGCTCTCAAGCAGTAACCTGATCGCTTCTCTCAGATCTGAGAGCATGGCAACCGAACGTTCTGTAATCTCGATGGCAAAAGCCTTCAAGCTGTCAGGGATTCTGATACATTGCAGAAGCGTAAAGTCAAGGATTGCCTCAGCCGCATTTGCCAGCCGGTCTACGTCCTCAATGATTCTAAGAACTTGCCGGCGAGATTGGGGAAGAAGTACCCCTTTCAGGAGCGCTATCTCAACTTGGCGTCGTGCGTCATCAGCTTTCCCTTCGATCTTGTGCACTTCAAACGCCAACTCACTTGCCTCCTTTGCATCACCTATCTCTAGGTAGGCGAGCAGGCAATCGCGAAAGCGATTCAGACACTCTTCTACTAAGGCAAAGTGCTCGAATACTAGCTCCTCTATTCTGTTCTCCTTTCTCCATAACCTCACGCTTGTACCTCCTTTACCTATCTGTGAATGCATTATCGATCACTTGTCTTCCAATCGCAAATTGTTGTCATAGTTGTCATCGATTGTTATACTGCAAAGGTATTCTAACGTCCTCCAGGAGTGATAATTAATGGGGCAGAAAAAGAACATCTGTTTTATTGGCCACTCTGGCGCTGGTAAATCGACGCTTGTTACTGCGTTACTGCGTAAGAGCGGCATCAAAGAGGATATTGTGCTCGATTCTTCCGACGAAGAGAAAGCGCACGGTTATTCTATTGATATGGGAATTGGTGCCTGCACTTGGAATGGAGAAAAGATCACAATGCTTGATACGCCGGGGGGGGATGAGTTCATCGAGGAAATGTACAAGGCTATTCCCGTTGCCGATCTCTCTGTGCTCACAGTAAATGGCGAAAAGGGGATAGAGGTTACCGCGGAGCGAGCATGGGAACTCAGCGGAGGAAAGCAGCTCCCGACAATCGTTTTTCTCAATCACATGGACAAAGAAAACGCGAATTTCGATGACTTGGTATCTTCTTTGTGCAATCAACTTGAGGGGAAGTTTATTCCGATCCAGATTCCGATTCGGCAAGAAAAGGAATTCGCCGGCGTTGTGGATGTGATAGCGAACTGCGCCCTTTATTTTGATGATGAGAGCAAGAAAACTGTTCCCGCTGACTTGCAGAAAGACGTCTCTGAGCTGAGAAACTCCCTGATAGAGGAAATTGCCTCTATCGACGATGAGCTAATGCTAAAATTCCTGGAAGATGAAGAAATCAGTGTTTCTGAGCTTTCCGCTGGGCTGCGCAAGGGTGTCGCAGATGGGGCCGTGACGCCAATTTTGTGCGGTGCGGCCTCACAAGGCAAGGGAATCAGGCCACTGATGGATGCTCTCGTTGCCCTCGCCCCGGGAACCAAGGAGAACAAGGAGGGTCCTTGTTCTGCGATTGTGTTTAATCTAAGTACTGACCCATACCTTGGTCGACTCAATTATGTACGAATTCTACAGGGTGTCCTCAAAGAAGGAGAGACTTACTACGATATTTCTAGGAAGGAGAAGATAGAAATTCGTGATTTGCATACATTTGACGGAACGAAGCAGTTGCCAGCTACGCGAGGAGAATCGGGAGAGATTGTTGCAATTGGCAAACTTGAGGACCTTCGTGTAGGGACAACCATAGCGAGTGAAAAGGACACTGTGCCTTTCCTTCTGGCGGATTTCCCTAAGCCGGTTTATGCACGTACCATTGTTCCTAAGAGCCAGGCCGATGTAGGCAAAATGAGTTCGGCCGTGAGGGAGTTGACCACTAGCAAAGTTACGCTGAGATTGGAGCGCGATGCAGTAACTAAGGAGATGATTCTCTGGGGAATGGGTAGTATCCAATTATCAGTGTTCATAAGCAGGTTGAAGAACCGATTTAACGTTTCACTGGATACACGTCGTCCGGCCATTCCGTATAAAGAGACAATCACAAGGAAAGCAACGGCGAAATACCGCCACAAGAAACAGTCCGGCGGTAGAGGGCAGTTCGGCGAGGTCGAGTTACGTATTGAGCCAACGCAGCGCGGGAAAGGTTTTGAATTCCTAGACGAAATCAAGGGAGCATCTATCCCTGGCCAGTACATTCCTGGTGTTGAAAAAGGGGTAGTAGAGGCAATGGAAGAAGGAAACTTGGCCAAGTATCCGGTAACAGACGTACTGGTGGCGGTCTACGATGGAAGTTTTCATCCAGTTGATTCCTCAGAGCTAGCGTTCAGACTTGCGGCGCGAAATGCCTTTCGTGAGGCAATGGATCAAGCACAACCGTGTCTTCTTGAACCACTTATGAGCTTAGAAGTGCGTATTCCTGATGAGTATACAGGCGATGTAATCAGTGATTTGAACGGAAGGCGTGGGAAGATCCTAGGCATGGAGCCAGTCGGTCGCGTTACCATTGTTCGTGCAGAGGTTCCGCTGATTGATTCGCAAAGCTATGCCCTTGACCTCAAATCGATTAGCCAGGGTCGAGCAACGTTCCAAATGCAGTTCTTAAAATATCACCAGGTTCCAGCCAATCTACAGGAGAAGATCATTAGCAAGAGCAAGGAAACTGAATGAACGTTGCGCGATACATGAGACTAGATCCAATTACCGTGCTTGCTGCTGCGCCTTTGAGCAAAGTAAGAGAAGTGATGGAAGAAAATGCTCTTGGCATCCTTCTGGTTGTCTCCGATGCAGGCGAGTTAACGGGTTTTATAACGAAAGGAGCGCTCAGGCAAGTGCAGGATTGGGACTTACCGGTAGAGACAGCTTGCTTTGAAGCGCGCTTTGCCGTTTCTAAGGATGATACCCTGGAAAAGGCCGCTTTGATCCTCTTAGAGAACGAGTTGGCACTTCTTCCCGTTGTCGATGGGCAGCGTCTGGTCGGCATCATTACTCAGAGAGATGTTCTCCTTGCGCTTGCGCGCGGATTGGGCATTGGGCTTAAGGGGACTCGATTTGTCGCCAAAGTGACTCATCTAGATGACTTGTATGCGATCATGAGAGTCCTACAGGCTAACAATGCCCAGTTGGTGGGATTTATGTGTGGAAATAAGGAAGGAGAGTACCAAGATATCATCCTACGTGTTCGTGAAGTTGCGGATAAGGAAAAGTTGCGTGCAGAACTTGAAGAGGCGCTGCACCAAGCTCAATGCTAAGTATCACTCTTGCTACTCATCAACAAAGCGTCTTTATCGACATCACTAGGCAAGCACAAGAGTCAATTGACAAGTCTGGGATCAAAGAAGGGATGTGTTATATCTACTGTCCTCATACCACCGCCGGGTTGTTAATCAACGAATCCGCGGACCAAGCAGTAGTTCACGATATCTGTACTGCCTTGGATGATCTGGCTCCACAGGGAGCAAACTGGACTCATCTTGAAGGAAACTCTCCGGCTCACATCAAGTCTGCGTTGGTCGGAAACTCTCTGTGGGTGGCTTTTGAAAATGGGCGACTATTGTTAGGGCGTTGGCAGGGGATTTTTTTCTGCGAGTTTGATGGACCGCGACAGCGCAAAGTATGGTTTACTGTCTTATCTTGACACTGTAGAGACCGTCTGGTACAATAAACGGCTGGCCGAATCTAAGGCCAGCGTAGCTCAATTCGGAAGAGCAACTGATTTGTAATCAGTAGGTTGCCAGTTCGAGTCTGGCCGCTGGCTCTCAATATGTCTGGAGGGGTACCGAAGTGGTCAAACGGGGCGGACTGTAAATCCGTTGGCAGTCGCCTACGGGGGTTCAAATCCCTCCCCCTCCAAAACCTGGCAGATGGTGTAGTTTTGGGGTACACTCTTAAGGGCTATGTAGGCCCGTGTAGCTCAGGTGGTAGAGCACCCCCTTGGTAAGGGGGAGGTCATCGGTTCAATTCCGATTGCGGGCTCATAATGATTGCGGCGACAGGCTAGAAGTGCCCTATCTTGGTGATATTGTTATAATGGACAAATCAGTATAGTACAGCGTTAAGGAGGTTGGAGAAGTGGCTAAAGCGAAGTTCGAGAGGACTAAACCTCATATAAACATAGGGACAATCGGGCACATTGATCATGGGAAGACAACGCTAACCTCAGCAATTACCAAAGTGCTTGCTGCGCAGGGAAAAAAAGCAAAGGCTTTGGAATTTGCGGATATCGACAACGCTCCTGAAGAGAAGGAGCGTGGGATCACGATTAATGTTCGTCATGTCGAATATGAGACTGACGATCGTCACTACGCGCACATTGACTGTCCGGGACACGCCGATTACATCAAGAACATGATTACAGGCGCTGCTCAAATGGATGGGGCAATTCTGGTTGTTGATGCTTCTGATGGTCCAATGCCTCAGACACGCGAACATCTTCTTCTTGCACACCAAGTGAACGTTCCTGCAATTGTCGTGTATTTGAACAAGATTGACCAAGTTGATGATCCAGAACTGATAGATTTGGTGGAGATGGAGCTACGGGAGCTTCTTTCCGAGTACGAATTCCCAGGCGATGAGATTCCAATTATTCGTGGCTCGGCACTGAAAGCAATGGAAAGCGGCGATCCGAACGCGGAGGAGTGTAAGTCGATTATTGAACTCATGGATGCGGTTGATTCTTATATTCCCTTGCCAGATCGCGAAGAAGACAAACCTTTCCTGATGCCGATCGAGGATATCTTCTCGATCAAAGGGCGTGGAACGGTGGCTACTGGGCGAGTTGAGCGAGGCAAGATTACACCAGGAATAGAAGTGGATATAGTCGGCATTCATGATAAGGTTGCCAAAACGGTTGCCACTAGCTTGGAGATGTTCAATAAGACGCTTGAGTATGCAATAGCTGGCGATAATGTGGGAATCTTGCTGAGAGGGATTGACAAAGATGAAATCGAGCGTGGACAGGTGGTTGCCGCGCCAAACTCAATCACTCCGCATGCCAGATTCGAAGGGGAGGCGTACATCTTAACAAAGGACGAGGGGGGACGTCATTCTCCGTTCTTTGATGGGTACAAACCACAATTCTTCTTTCGAACAACTGATGTCACAGGATCAATTCACCTCCCAGAGGGAATCGAGATGGTAATGCCAGGCGATAATGTCAAGATTATCGGCGAACTGATTCACCACGTGGCAATGGATGAGGGCCTGCGATTCGCTATCCGCGAGGGTGGAAAAACAGTTGGAGCTGGCGTTGTGACCAAGGTTCTTGAATAAGTAGACACCATGGCAAAAAAGAGTGACGTCGTTATTCATGTAGCTTTGGCTTGCGGTGAGTGCAAACGTCGTAACTATCACACGAAGCGAAACAAGAGAAACACTCGCGAGAAGTTAAACCTTAACAGGTACTGTAAGTGGTGCAAGCGACATACACCTCACAAAGAGGTTTGACAAGGTGCGTTCGCCTAGGCCCGTAGCTCAATTGGCAGAGCATCCGACTCCAAATCGGAAGGTTGGGGGTTCAACTCCTCCTGGGCCTGCTAGATGAAAAAGGAGAAGTTGGATGCTCGAGAGGATCACAAATTACCTTAAAGGGGTAAGGGGGGAAGTTAGCCGAGTAAGTTGGCCCACGCGTACTGAGGTTATTTCTCTAACCGCCCTGATCTTACTGTTGGTAATTGTATTGACGTTGTATATCTGGGGAGTGGATGGAGTTATCCAATCAGTCCTCGGTTTCCTACTCCAACTCTAGTCTCAATTATGCAGATGAAGAAATGGTATGCGATTCAGACCTATGCTGGTTCTGAACTAAAGGTGAAAGACGATTTGAACGAGCGAGTTGAGAGTCGCAAACTGGAAAAGAGCTTCGAGAAATTCCACGAAAACGACCTAGCAACTTTTTTTCTTGTTCCAGTTGAAGAGGTCATTACCTCGCGTAGCCGACGGGGAGGAAGTTACGAGTACCGGATCCCTTACGAATACGATCTAGTGGCTGAGCCGAACGAGCGAATTCAGCGAGGAAACGTAATTGCTCGGAAACCTCCACGGCATATGGAAAGTGATGCGCGAGTGAGTGCGGTAGAGACATTGCAGCGAGTAATCGTTGAAATGACCAATCACAACGAACAAGAATACCTTCTGCCGCCAGACAAGCGGATCCGTCGAGATATTCGAGTAGGGGAGAAGATAAGGAACGGTGTCCCTTTGACATCAGATAAGGATGAAGCATTTATCGTTGAAAACAAGGGCACGATCGTTTTGCGGGATAAGGTGAGAAGAACGACTTTTGAGTATCCTGACGGGAAAGAGAAGACTAGGTTGATCCCCGAGAAATGCATAGTAAAACTGCGGCAGGGAACAAAATTCAGCCAGGGTGATCTAATTGAGAGAAAGGACCAGATCATCAGTCGAGCTTCTGGTTTATTCAAAGTAAAGGAGTATAAGGACAAGCGCATTGGTGGAGTTCAGCGCATAGAGAAGCGTCGGCTTTTCCCAGGATACGTATTCACCCGGATGAACCTTGACGAGAAAGAGATGATGGCGCTTATCAATGGGATTAGAGGGGCCGTGCGCTATGTTGGCTCGCGTTATCACCCAGTACCCATTGAAGGCCCTGAAATGAAATTAATCAAGCGAAAAGCAGGATTGTTAGAGACACCCGTAGCAACTATCTCCGGTGAACCAAAGATCGAAATTGACTTCAACGTCGGAGAGGTAGTGGAGATTATAGAGGGGCCATTCTCTGATTTCACGGGTGAGCTCAAAGAGATAGATAAGGAAGCAGAGGAAGTAGTCGTAATGGTCAAGATCTTTGGGCGGGAGACACCCGTACGTCTTGGGCTTGAGGGGATCGAAAAATTGTGACCCAAGAAATGAGGAGAGAGCATGGCAAGAAACGCAATCGCAAAGATTAATCTTCAGATCCCGGCCGGACAAGCAACTCCAGCACCGCCAGTTGGTACAGCTCTGGGAGAGCATAAGTTGAACATTATGGAGTTCTGTAAGAAATTTAACGAGGCGACCAAGGCCGAAACACCTGGCGTGATCATCCCTGTTCTGATCTCGGTTTACATAGATCGTAGCTTCACCTTCATCCTCAAACAACCGCCAGCAGCAGAGCTGATTAAGATGGCCGCTGGCATAAAAACTGCATCGCCGATTCCTAACCGCCTGAAGGTAGGTAAGATTTCAGCCGAGCAAGTAAGGCGAATTGCTCAGAGGAAACTTCCTGATCTGAACACCTACAAGCTTGATTCGGCAATAAAGATTATTGAAGGTACGGCGAGGAACATGGGAATTGAGGTGGTTAAGTCGTGACCCACAGTAGACGGTACGAGGAAATCCGATTGACAATGAAGCCAGAACAGACGTACACCATTGATGATGCAATTGAAAAGCTGAAAGCGTCTGCTACTGCTGGGTTTGACGAAACTGCGGAAGCAGTATTCAAACTGGGAATCAAACCGAGTCAGGTAAGTGTACGTGGAACTTGCAGCCTTCCACATGGAACAGGAAAAACCCTTTGCATCCTTGTTTTTGCCAAAGGAGAAGGGCTGACCGAAGCAAGAGAGGCAGGAGCAGATTATGTGGGAGGCGAAGACTTGGCGGGAAAAATCCGGGATGGTTGGCTAGAGTTTGACAAGATTGTGGCAAGTCCTGAAATGATGTCTGTTGTCGGTAAATTGGGAAAGATTCTTGGTCCGAGAGGACTGATGCCAAGCCCTAAGACAGGGACAGTTACCACAAGTGTAGGAGAAACAGTTGAAGAGCTAAAGAGGGGAATGGTTGAATTTCGTAATGACCGCCACGGTGTCGCTCATTGCATCTTTGGGAAGGTTTCGTTTGATGCAAGCGCTCTCAAGGAGAATCTTATTGCTCTTATCGAGAGTGTTGCTGAGCAGAAGCCGGAAGAAGGGTTAAAGGACCGATACATGAAGAAGACGGTGATTGCTTCGACTATGGGGCCAGGGATTGTCATTGATCCCGAAGAAATCGCGATGGTGACAGAGCGGACTGATTAGGAGCAACGAGATGCCAACAGAGGCAAAAAGAGAAGAGGTTTCGTATCTCAAAGACAGGTTCGAACAAGCCACTTCCTTTGTCCTTGCTGATTATCATGGACTAACAGCTAGTCAAATGGTGAAACTGCGGGAAAAATTCACCAAACAGGGACTTGAGTTTCGCGTTGTAAAGGATACGTTGGCCCGAATCGCAGCGAAAGAGGCTGGCCTCCCTGAGTTGATAGATATGTTAATGGGGCCAATCGGTATAGCAATCAGCTACGATGACCCAGCCTTGGCATTCAAGCTAAGTGAGGAGTGTCGTAAGCTGTACACCCCACATTACATACCAAAGGGTGGCGTATTTGAAGGAGTGGTTATCCTCGAAGGGGAGGTCAGGCGTTACGCATCTATGCTTTCGCGCGAAGAGCTTTTGGCAAAACTGGCTATGCTTTGTGCAAGTCCAATGCGTGTCTTGGCTGTTGTGTTGAAGGACACAATCCGTGGACTGGCTACTGTCTTGAACAGCGTCTGTAGAAAGCTAGAAGAAGAGCAAAATAAGGAGGAGCAAGATGGATAAAGAGGCGATCCTTCAGGAAATAGAGAACATGCCCGTGAAGGACTTAGCTGAGTTAGTAGAGATGATTGAAGAGCGGTTCAACGTCTCAGCGACGATGATGGCGCCAGCGGCTGTTGCAGTGGCTGGCAATGGGAAAGAAGAAGCCCCCGCAGTCGAAACCTATAGCGTTGTGATCACGAGTCCTGGACAGAAGAAAATCCAGGTTATCAAAGAACTGAAAGAGCTGACAGGAAAGGGACTAAAAGACTGCAAAGAGCTTGTGGATAACCTCCCCGCAACCGTCAAGGAAGGAGTGGAGCCTGAAGAGGCAGCAAGCACCAAGGAGAAACTGGAGGCAGCAGGAGCAGAGGTCGAATTACGATAGCTCTGAATGGTCGATATTCTTTACGATAGGTTGCCTTAGGCAGATAGTGCCTTAAGGGGACCATTATCTAGAGGGGCAAGGTGAAACAACGAGAAAGGAAGTCATACGGGCGAATCAAGGAGATCCTGCCTCCACCCTATTTATTGCAGGATGAGAAGGAATCATTTGAAGCATTTGTAAGAACAGGAATCAAAGAAGCCTTCTCTAGTATATCTCCCATCAAGGGCCATAGAAAAGATGGGCTTGCGTTGGAGCTGACCGATCCCTACCTGGGAGAGCCGCGCAGCTCTGAATTGGACTGCAAGGACAAAGATCTTACCTACTCACGTCCATTACGGGTAACTGCACGCCTACTGCAAGATGGGAAGACTCGACAGAAGACGGAGCTATACATCGGAGATTTGCCAATGATGACGGCTCGTGGTACGTTCATTATTAACGGATCTGCAAATGCGCTTGTGAACGAACTGTCGCGAGCACCTGGCGTGTATTTCACCCAAGAAGACAAGAATCAGTACAAAGGACACATCCTCCCAGAGCTGGGAGCTTGGCTTGAAGTAACCCTTGATACCCGACGGAAAGTACTTAAGGCAAATCTCGATCGTAAGGGGAAAGTTCTAGCGACTGTACTTCTGAAGGCACTGGGATTCAACACAGAGAAGATTCGCTCTTATTACAGTTTTCCACTCACCCCGGTAACTATTGAAGCCCTGGAGCCCTACATTGGCTATCGGGCTGCTCTCTCAGTCGGGGAGGGGAAGAACATGATCCTGGCGGCTGGAGAACAACTGCAAAAGGAGCATCTCGGCAAGCTCGAACAGGCCAAGCTTAACTCGATTCGCCTTGTAAATCCCTATATCCAAAAAACACTGGAAGAAGATCCGATCACAACGCAAGAGGACGCATTGCAGATAGTGTATCATCATTTGCGTCCATCCGACCACAGTTCACCGGCCCAGATGGCTGAGTACTTGGAGAACTTGTATTTCCACCCAACAGGCTATCGCCTCTCGGAAGTGGGTCGATTCAAGGTTAATCGAAAGCTGGGAATTAAGCTGAAGCAACCGGTACTTTACCTTGCTGACATTGTGCGAATGATCAAGTTTTTACTTGAGGTGCCAGGGAATTCAAGTCTTCTTGACGAAAAGGACCACCTAGCAAACAAACGCGTCAAGCTCCCAGGAGAGCTGGCGGAGAACGCATTGCGAACGGGATTGGTAAGAATGGCGCGAATCGCGCGCGATAAGCTATCCAAGTACGCATTAGATGAACAAGACACGATCCGTCGTCTTATCTCCACTCGCACTGTACAAGGAGCGATCAACCAAGTTTTCTACACTGGTCGTTTTTCGCAATTCCTTGAACAGACCAATCCCCTAACTGAGCTGACACACAAACGACGCCTAAATGCCCTTGGGGGAGGCTTGACAAAGCGACGGGCAAAGATTGAAGTAAGAGACGTACACTCGTCCCACTACGCGCGTATCTGTCCAATCGAAACTCCTGAAGGACAGAATATCGGGCTAATTACCTCTCTTGCTTGCTATGCAAGGGTAAACAAGTACGGGTTCCTAGTTTCCCCTTACAGACGTGTAGTAGACGGCGCGGTCACTGATGATATTGTGTACTTGATGGCAGATGAAGAGGAAGACTACAAGATTACTCCCGCCACGACACCGGTAGGGGAAGACGGGAGAATAGTAGGAGAGCGCGTTGAGGTACGTACAGGACGTGAACAGCTCCGATTGGAAGAGCCAGCGAATGTTGATTTCATAGGAATTTCACCGAAGGCGCTTGTTGGAGTTTCGTCGGCCTTGATTCCTTTTCTTGAGCATGATGATTCGAACCGAGCGCTAATGGGTGCAAACATGCAACGACAAGCAGTACCCCTCGTACAAGCTGAAGCACCATTGGTGGGGACAGGATTAGAAAGACAAGCAGCTATGGACTCTGGGATGCTTCTCCTAGCGGAAGAAAGTGGGTCTGTTGTTGAAGTAGATGCTCGCCACATTACTGTAGGAACTGGGCGCAGGAAAAAGCTATACCCTCTGATCAACTTTGAGCGGTCAAACCAGGATACAATCCTGCACCAACGAGCAGTTGTCGATAAGGGTGATAAGGTAAAAAAGGGCGACCTACTTGCTGATGGGCCGTCAAGCGATCTTGGAGAGCTGGCGCTAGGAAAGAACCTCTTGGTTGGTATTATGCCATATGAGGGTTACAACTATGAGGATGCCATTGTGATCAGCGAGAGACTTGTGCGCGAGGATACTCTGGACTCAATTCACATCCAAGAGTTTGAAGTCAAGGCAGAGGAGACGAAACTGGGCCCGGAAGAGATTACTGCCGATATTCCCAATATCTCAAAGGAAGACTTAAAGAATCTCTATGAGGATGGGATTGTTCGTGAGGGTACAATGGTAAGCACGGGGGATATCTTGGTGGGCAAGATCACTCCGCGCGGTGAATCGGAGCCAACACCAGAAGAGAAGATTTTCCGCTCCATATTTGGGGAGAGAGCACGAAATGTAAAGAACACCTCGTTACGCATGCCTCCTGTTGCTGGAAAAGCAAAAGTAATTAGGGTTAAGAAGTTCTCCCGTGAACAGGGAGACGAATTGGATGCTGGAGTGAACCAGCTGGTAAAGGTCTTTGTTGCTCAGCGTAAGAAAATCTCTGTTGGGGATAAGCTTGCGGGTCGACACGGAAACAAGGGTGTAATTTCCTCAATCCGTCCAGTTGAAGAAATGCCATTTCTCCCAGATGGAACGCCAATTGATGTTATCTTGAATCCAATGGGGGTTCCCTCGCGTATGAACTTGGGACAGATATTCGAGGCAAACCTAGGATGGCTTGCTCATCTCATGGGTGAGCTTGTTGCCACACCCATTTTCGACGGAGCGACTGAAGAGAAGATTATGAGCAAGCTCCATGATGCAAGGAAGAAAGCCGGGCTAGGCGAAGGGGACGACTACGATGGGAAGGTAATCTTGCGCGACGGTAGGACCGGCAAACCGTTTCCTCGCCCAATTACGGTCGGATACATGTACGTGTTGAAACTTGAACACATTGCTGATGAGAAGCTTCATGCTCGCTCCACCGGTCCATATGCTTTGATTACTCAACAGCCTCTCGGAGGAAAGGCGCAATTTGGCGGTCAACGGCTGGGTGAAATGGAGGTCTGGGCACTAGAAGCATACGGCGCCTCTGCGCTTCTACAGGAGATGCTCACGCTGAAATCAGATGACACACGAGGGCGAATACAGCTTTACAAGGCGATCCTAAAGGGGGAAGAGTTTCCGAAACCAGGATTACCTGAGTCCTTCCGGGTATTGTTGCGCGAGCTCCGCAGTCTCGGCCTTTACCCGCGGATATTTGACCGTGACAATCACGAACTTGATATCAACTAGCGAAGAGAGTAGAGAACACTCAGCTGGATTTGTTATCTACCATGAAGGGAAGGACAGAAAACGAAAGTACTTATTGCTTCGCCATCGTGCTGGTAGACATTGGGGATTTCCGAAAGGAAGAGTTGAGCGTGGTGAGGATGAAACAGCGGCCGCACTACGTGAAACGGGCGAAGAAACGGGCATCAAGCGGATTGAACGCATCCCTGAATTCCGTGTAGTAAGTTGCTATCACTTTCTCCGAAATAATAAGCCCACTCGTAAGGATGTTGTCTATTTTCTTGGACATGTTGAAAAGAAACACAACCCCTATCTTTCTGCTGAACATACCGAGGGAAGGTGGCTGTCCTGTGCTAATGCGCTACAACTCTTAACCTACTCTGATGCACGCGCAGTCCTGCGTAAGGCGGAGGAACTCATTGCTAGCAATTATCATTCTCCATAGTAATCTTTGCGTCAAACCATATAGGCACCTCTACTAAACGAATACATCGAAGCACTGAGACAGTAGATTTGCACCTCGCAGTAGGTGTAGGTGTGCTGATCTCGGGAGTTCGTTCGCTATCGCCACCTAACTACAGTAGAATCTTCCCGGGGTGATAGAGCAGCTATCCAGTTATCAGTGGATACCTATTCGCTGGATAGAAAAGACGTTGATCGCACGTGTCCTTCTTCCTCTTCCCATACATAAATCCTTTGACTTTCTTGTCCCACAAGAGCTATCAGACGGCATGGTTGTCGGAAAACGGGTCAGCGTACGCTTTCGGGACAAGAAGCTGTGGGGAATTGTCGCTGCGCTAGCGGAGAAGAGTGACCATCCAGGACCACTGGAGGAGATAGTAGAGATCTCGCGTGGGCCAGCTTTCTCTTCTGAGGCTCTTGGATTTTGCTCTCGCATAGCCGAGCAATACCTTGGGCCAGTGGGTCTAGTGGCCAATCGCATCCTTCCAACGCGAATAAGTAACCGTGAAGAGCATTTCTTGTCTATACCACATGACATACAAAGGATGCTTCCTTCTCTGGAAACTCTTTCCAAGCGTGCGCCGCGACAAGCTGATCTGTTGCGCTACATTCTTGCGCATGGGTCATGCCAAGAAAAAACGTTACGTCAAGAGCTGGGCTCAATTCACGGAGCGGTGAACCGACTACTGCAGAAGGGACTATTGAGCAAGAGCAGCACACTACATGAAGTGGCGCCAAACAGCCAAGGCGAAGAGCCGCTCAACAAGGCTTCGTTACGCAAATACAAGCAATTGCACGCGAAACGGGTTCTGTTCCTTTCTGCCAGCCGTTGGCCAGACTATGTTCGTTGGATAGAAACAGAGCTGCTCACATCCCGGGACATCCTCATCCTTGCGCCCGAGATGTTCCTTGCACAACAACTACACTCTTACCTGCAGGAACACCTCGGAATAGAGATAGGGCTTTTCCATAGCGGGATTGCTGACGGTCAGAGAGGAAGGGTTTGGGAGCGTGTGAGAAGTGAGGAATTGCGATTTGTCGTTGGTACTCGTTCTGCTCTCTTTCTTCCGTTTGCGAATTTGGGCCTCATAATTGTGGATGAAGAACAAGAAGCAAGTTACAAGCAACAAGAGATGCTTCCTCACTATCATGCACGCCTTGTGGCGGTAGAGAAAGGTAAGAATAGCCAAACCATATTCGGATCGTCTGCCCCCTCGTTGGAAACATTTCACGCGGTAACACAGGGACAGTTTGGCCTTATTCGCCCCAACAACAGTGACGGACAAATCAATGTGCGAATTGTGGACATGAGCAAGGAGCACGGGGTACTAAGCAACCCACTCGCCCAGGCAATTGAGCAGGCAATCTCCCTGGGCAAAGGATCTCTCTTGGGAGTTAACCGCCGTGGCTATTTTCAGGCTGTCTTGTGTAAGAAATGTGGCCACCCACTTCGTTGTGAGCGCTGCGGAGTAGCGTTGACTTATCATGTAAAGAGGGCCCAATTCGTCTGCCATAGCTGCGGAAGAAGCTTTGAGAGTATGGTCTGTTCAGATTGCGGGTCACGCGCCCTTCGCTTTGTTGGCGTAGGAAGTGAACGACTAGAGAACGAAGTAACGAATCTGTTCCCCCAAGCATCCATCTCTCGGTTTGATCGAGATACGTTGCATCCGCGTGCATACGCGGATGCGATTCAAGAGATCGCTAGCGGGAAGATTGATATCCTGGTTGGAACCCCTGTAATCGCCAAAGGGCCAGTTATCCCTTCTTTGGGATTGGTGGGGGCAATTGGAGTCGATCGGCTGTTGGCATTCCCTGATTTCCGCGCGGCGGAGAGGACTTACCAATACCTTTCGAATCTGATTGGCCGTATGGAAAGCGGAACCGCCATAATCCAGACACACTACCCTGACCATTACGCAGTAGTAGCGGCAGCAAGGAGGGATTATGATTACTTCTACGAATCAGAAATCGCTGATAGAGAGAGCTTGTTCTATCCTCCATTTTCCCATCTGGCCCGCGTGATTCTGCATACTAGCGCCTCTGAAGCGCTAATTGAAGTGATGCACAGTTTTGAAGTAGAGGCTCTTGGTCCTGCCCCATTTCCAGGCAGAGGAGGCAAAACGCATTTCCTGATTAAAGGAAAAGAGGCCCGAACTGTGCGATCGGCTTGCTTAGCTGCTCGCAAGGCTATTCCCAGTCTAGAGATTGATCTTGACCCAGCATAATCTAGGTGAGGTGGATCTCTATTATGTCTTTGTCCTGCAGTAGGTGATCAGATGGAGCTTTCTGCCCGTCAAACTTTCCCGATCCCCAAATACGCACGTATGCAAGTTTGTCCACAAATTCGCGATGAACTAGCTTGACTGCGTCGATAACAGTGCTGCCCAACTCTAAGGTGTATGGCTCCTTCATATCTGGAGGCTTGCCAGGAAGCTTTGTATAGATACGTACGATATTAAGGGCAGTAAATACCATCTTTCGCAATTCATCCAAGCCCTGAGAAGTCAGCGTCGAAGTAGATACAGTTGTAAAGAAAGACGAGCTCTCCTCAAGAAGTCCGCTGTGATCGAACAAGTCGCCTTTTGTGAGAACGATTCGCCCCGGGATCTCACGGTTATCATTGCCTCCTGTTTCTGCCACTGGACCTCGTCCCTTAGATTCGACAAGGAGGATGCGTCTCTCCTTTAGCAGGGAAAGGATCTCTTTGATTTCTTCGGCAAAGTGTTGTGGATTGCGTCCATCGAATACAAGCAGACAGAGTTCGCTTTGCCGAATTAGGTCATATATCCACGGATCGCCATAGTCACTAGTAATTGGAGGCAAGTCAATCAGCTGAATAGAGGCATCTTGAAAAGCGATCATGCCTGGAACAGGAAAGACGGTCGAATGAGGATATTCGGCAATCTCGGGGCGGGCATTAGATAGCGAACCAAGCAAGCTTGATTTCCCGCTGTTTGGTGGTCCAACAAGTACGGCTTGCCCCGCGCCTTCTCGCTGGATGTTATGCGAAGAGGAACCCTTCCCGTGCCTAATCTGTGGCTGAGGGTTACGCAATTTGGCGATACGCCGGGTGAGATCCGCTCGCATCTTATCTGTCCCCTTGTGCTTGGGGATGGTAGTTAGCATTTCTTCCAAGGCGGCAAGCTTGTCCTGTCTGCTTTGCGCGACGCGAAAGCGGTCTCGAGCCTTCTTAAACTCCGGAGTCAAGTTTGCTGGCATGATCGTCCATCAATGTTAGGCGTAAAGCTTGCTAGTTGCAATTCCATCGGACAACTACTCGTTGTGAGGAATCTTTACGGTGCTTCCGCCAATAAACTCTCTGATCATTGCGTCGCCCGGAATGAGATCGAATCCTTCCACAGCGGAGCGACCTAAGCTTGATACCGACTGCAGGAGCTTCTCCACGCGGGCATGACGAATGTGCGCATCAAGCAGCGAAGTGTATTGAACGAGATCTCTACTTAGTGGCCAATGTGTTTCGCTCCCCGAGAAGAACGGTTTTAGCGCAGGAAGATCGAATGGCATTCCTCCATTCACTATGTGGTCGGCTAACCCCTTGAGTGGGATGATGCTAAACAGTTCACCCATACGAACATAGTGCCAATGCAGGATTGTAGAAAGCGGGGGATGATCGCGATGCTTGATGTCGCGTAGCATCCGGCGCAGAAGGCGGATATCTTCGAATCTAGTCAATCGATTAGCTGTGCCATCTCCTTCGTATAGAGGATTCATTGCCTCAATGTACAAGCGGAACATTACCGTAGGGTCGATATGCTCTGTTATCGGTGGGTAGAATCCGTGCAGACAGTCTAGGAGCAGTATTTGACCTGATTCACGCTCGATCCTTTTTGCGTTGCTGCGTCTTCCTTCTTTGAAGTCATACACTGGCTTATCAATAGCTTCTCCATCAAGCAGCGCTCTTAGGTGTTCGTTCAGGAGCTGGATATCAAGCGCCGCTGGTGTTTCATAATTGCGGTCATTTATCCAATCAGTTGGGTGCTCTGTCAATGGCCAGAAGTAATCATCAAGATTGAGCATGAGGAACCTTAGACCGCGCTCCTCCAAGCGCTTGGTCAGCTTGACTGTTGTTGTTGTCTTTCCTGAGGATGACGGACCGCTGATCCAAATCATCTTGATATCATCGCCAGCATCGATACGAGCCATTACTTTGTCTGCTGCCTCATCAAGTGACGCCTCGTAGTAGGCAAGAGCATCTTCTATCAGCTGTCCAATTTCTCCACTTTGAACGACCTCGTTCAAATGCGCTATAGTGTCGCAGTTATGCTGCTTGTTCCATGTCAATAGCAGATTCAGGTACTTGGAGGGATAACCATTTCTCACAAACTGCTCCTCGGTTATGCTCCCTTCACGCAGCCAGTGATGTCCCCAGCGAAAACAACTGTAAGCATCCGCAGTAATATTGAAGCCATAGCTTCTTAGAACGTGCAAAACTGTATCCTGGATTTCCTCTATAGTTGGAGGGAAGTTCGATACGAGGCGGCGCGGTTCAGCATTTAGACAGATTACAATTAGGTCGGAAAGAAACTCAGCAATCGCACTATCTGATCCAGTTGCAGCAAATATGCGGTCGTTTATTCCTGGCAAGTAGTCCTGATCAAAGCCACGGATTGAATCTGCTGCTCGCCGCAAAGCACGAACGATTCGCTCCTGGTCAAAGTTAGCCAGGGCATGATTACGCCTCATGACTTTACCAATCTTGTTGACAACTGCCATTCTTATGTGATTATACTGCGAACAGCGTTAATACCCAAGAACGCTTCACAACACATGAATAGAAGGACCACTTCAAACCAACTTTCCTTCTAAGAAGATAAGGGACTATCTTAACTGACAATGGAAAAGTAGCTTTGATGGCGCAGACCATAGCACTGATCGCTATTGTAGAAGATGAATACGAGCTCACAGAGAACACCCAGATAATAAAAAGCTACTCTTTCGTAATTCGGCGAAAGAGTAGCTTTCGGACGGAATTCACTTTACTGTTCCATTCACAACACGGACTCGCACGCTATTGTCCGCCTAGAAGTCTATGGTGAAGCCTAGTCCTGTGTAGAACTTCCAATAGTAGTCTGCGGGCGCTGCTACTGGCCAGAAGATGGCTCCTTCTCCTAAGAGATAAACGTTTGGTGTTACGTTCACCCGCCCACCAACGAACGCTTCTAACAAATAGGTCGTTGTTGTCCCCTCCATCTTCATGTGTCCACCAAAGCCCAGATAAGGCACGAATTGAGCATCCTTGCTAGCAAGGTACCACTTGGCTCGTAGCCCAACTGAAGTGGATGATGTTTGCGTCGCGCCAAAGCCCACGAGGCTTGTCTCAACGACGAAGGCAATACTCATGCTCGGCGAAAGATCTGCCTCAGCCTGGAAAGCAAACGACAGGTTCGAAGAACTATCTATGCCGATTCTAGTCTCAAGGCTGGTTGCCTGTCCTACGAACACTGGCAACATAAGCAATGAGCAGAGGACAATCAAATACGAAACTTTTCTCATCTGAACTACCTCCTTCTCGCTCACTTGCTACTGTTCTCGTATACAGAATTATACTGTATCGGTCACGTGAAATGAAATGCACTACGGCTGATCCACTTGTAACAATTGGGCACACAGTAAGAGACACAAGACCCGGGCTTGCCTTACCTATCTCCCTTGCTTCTTCTGAATCTTAGCCCATGTGTCACGCAGCGTAACGGTGCGATTGAATACAAGTTTCTCCGGCTTCGAGTCAACATCTACGCAGAAATAGCCCTTGCGCTCGAATTGGTAATGCGTACCTGGTGTTGCTCCAGCAAGGCTTGGTTCCAGTTTGCATTCGCTAAGAACACTAAGAGAGTTTGGGTTTAGGTTATCTAGCCACTGCTGATTTCCCTCAGTCTCGGTAGGATTCTCCTTTGCGAACAGATGCTCATAGAGACGAACATCGGCATCGACCGCGTGTTTGGCTGATACCCAATGAAGTGTTGCCCTTACTTTGCGGCCGTCAGGGGAATCGCCGCCACGCGTTGCCGGATCATAGGTGCACCGGAGCTCCACTATGTCTCCCTTTGTATCCTTCACTACGTCTGTGCAGGTAATAAAGTACGCGTAGCGGAGCCGTATCTCGCGGCCTTGCGATAGTCGATAGAACTTCTTTACGGGATCCTCCATGAAGTCCTCGCGTTCAATGTACAGTACACTTGAAAAGGGCACGTTGCGAGTACCGGCGCTCTCATCTTCAGGATTGTTGATCGCGGTGAGTTGTTCGACTTTGTTTTCAGGGAAGTTGGTAATTACCACTCTCAGGGGATCAAGAACTCCCATGACGCGCGGAGCGCGTCTGTTCAAATCTTGGCGCAAGCAATGCTCAAGGAATGCATACTCAACAGTGCTTTCTGCCTTGGACACACCTATGCGTTTGGAAAACTCGCGGATCGCTTCCGGAGTAAACCCACGTCGCCTTAGGCCGGCAATGGTTGGCATGCGTGGGTCATCCCACCCTTGTACGTGCCCTTCCTTAACCAATTGCAGAAGCAGCCTTTTGCTCATTACAGTGTAGGTTAGAGCCAGGCGAGCGAACTCAATCTGGCGAGGATGATAAACGGCA
Organism: Candidatus Bipolaricaulota bacterium; assembly: GCA_030670905.1. GTDB lineage: Bacteria > Bipolaricaulota > Bipolaricaulia > UBA7950 > UBA9294 > JAUVYF01. The sequence goes on along the minus strand of DAOVAR010000015.1, from coordinate 1,692 downwards.
AGCTGATCTAAGTACCAATCATAGAGCGGACGATGATTCTCGAACTCCAGAGTGCAAATAGAATGCGTAATTCCTTCAATTGAATCGGATTGGCCATGTGCCCAATCGTACATTGGATAGATGCACCACTTGTTTCCAGCACGATGATGTAAAGCATGCAGGATACGATACATAATTGGATCGCGCATGTTTAGATTGGGATGGGCCATGTCGATCTTAGCTCGCAAGGTCTTGGCGCCATCCGGAAACTCACCGTCGCGCATGCGGCTGAACAGATCAAGATTCTCCTCAACAGACCGGTTACGGTATGGACTATCGTTCCCTGAAGGAGTGATCACTTTGCCCTCACTCTGAATGGCTTTCCCACGATGCTCACTGATCTGCTCAGACGAAAGATCACATACGTATGCCTTGCCGTCTTTGATCAGTTTGCACGCCCACTGATATAGCTGGTCGAAATAGTCAGATGCATAGTACTCTCGATCTTCCCAGTTGACTCCTAGCCATCGAAGATCCTGTTTGATCGATTCGACGTATTCGCTCTCTTCCTTTTCCGGATTTGTATCATCGAAGCGCAAGTTGAACTTACCCCCAAACTCCTCGGCAATTCCGTAATTTAGCAGAGTACTTTTGGCGTGGCCGATATGAAGGTAGCCATTTGGCTCCGGTGGGAAGCGTGTGTGTACCCGCCTGTCGTTTTTGCCTGCCTGTAAGTCACTGGCAATAGTCTGGCGAATAAAATCCAGAGGTGTGTCGTTATTCATAATCTTGCTTCCTCGCGAATACGGAGATGCTTATGGGTCGTAAATGGACTTCTCACCGCACTAGTCTACCCAGAAATACAAGCTACCGCCAGTTCAATTGGCCTCAAATCTCCAAAATGCTAGTCACTCTATTCTCCAACGTAAGAACTGCGTTTGGAGTTAGCGTTAAGGAGATCTTGGCGTTGTTTCTTGAATGGTGAGGGAGAATCCCGCATGGATAGATGATAAGATATCGTATGGTGGGCAACAGAGATTGTACTAAGAAAGGGTATTCTCGACGGATGTGGCAAAGGATGATCCCTCCATCACGAGCGGGAAAGAGTCCCGGTACGCATCACGAGCTTGAGAGGTGACAATGATATGGTCGACAATTCCCGCAAAGCAAGAGAGCTTGAAAAGGTGGTGCGTTTAGACACATACCCACTGGCAGTGAAGTTGCTGGAATCGGAGAAGGATATTCCGGAGGAAGCGAAGCGTCCCGTAAGGGACTTTGGGTATCACCTTTCCTTGTGCCAGGTGTTCTCAATGTCTAGGCGAGAAGGTACTGCAATCGCCGTGTTAAAGGAAGATATGTGGTGTTTTGAGCCGGTGTTGGCATTTGGCCTTGAGAAGCCCCCGGTTCGTTTCTTGGAAGGGCACAACAGGTTCCCACAGGATGTGGAGACACTGCAGGCTGGAGCCAATTACGCGCAGAACTCCCCGCGACTGGAAACAGGTAAGTATATCGGAATCATGTCCGCACCGCTGAAAACTGCAGATTTCTATCCTGATGTGGTTATGATCTACTGTACATCGGCCCAGCTTACCCTGCTACTCCTTGGGATTGCCTACAAAGATGGATTTGACGTGACCTGTACGCTATCAGGACATGCCGCCTGTGTCTATTCGGTTGTGCCGGTACTACAGACGGGGAAATGTCAAGTGGCGG
>DAOVAR010000102.1 GCA_030670905.1 Candidatus Bipolaricaulota bacterium | reverse complement strand
TATCTCTTCAATTGCAGGGATGGTTGAAAGTTCCCATTCGACTTCCTCGGGGTACACATTCTTGCCGGTTTCAAGAACAATTACGTTCTTTGCCCGACCAGAGATAAGGATCCTATTATTGCTGACAAGGCTGCCCAAATCACCTGTGTGAAACCATCCATCCTCGCTGATGACTGCCTTGGTTGCCTCGGGATTCTTGTAGTAGCCGCTCATTATGCCTGGCCCGCGGGCGATGATCTCTCCAACGCCATCCTTATCCGGGTGATCAATTTGAAGCTCCACTTCTTCAATAGCGATCATTCCAGGCTCACTAGGGAACTGCTCGCACATGGCAAGTACAGGAGAGGTTTCAGTGAGTCCATAACCTTCCAACATTCCGATTCCCATTCGACGGAAACCTCCTACCACTTCGTTATTGAGAGGCGCCCCTCCACAAACGAGAAACCGGAAATCCTTGCCGAATAGCTTTCGTGTTAACAGTTTTCCCATCAGCGTAGGGGAGAGACGATTGATTGTCTTCTTTATCAGGCTCTTGCTGATTGAGCTGGATATTTTTCCGTAGAGTACATGGTATAGCTTGGGAACACCTAGCAACATCGTTGGTCTTGCTTTCAGCATTACCTGGGCAAGGTTGTGATCGACAGGAGCGTAGGTTGTTGTTCCCCCTGAAATCACAGGAGTAATTAGCGTAACTGTTAATCCGTAGATGTGGTGCCAGGGGACGATGGAAAGGAAGTTATCTCGTGTGGAAAGGTCAACGACCTTACGACAGGCAAGGGCATTCGAGGCGATGTTGGCGTGAGTGAGTACTGCCCCCTTAGCGTTGCCGGTTGTTCCAGAGGTATACATAAGAATTGCAGGGTCATCTGGGCTGGTGTCCACACAGGGCAGTGGTTTCTTGTTAAGCAACAAAGCATCGAGGAATAGCGTGTCTTCTGTTGCAGGACGATCCATTGAGATAAGGAATAGGTCAGTAGCGAAATCTTGTTTGGTTGACTCCAGTCCAGCAAGCTTCTCTCCGGAGACAATAACACCTTTGACGTCGGCCTCGGCCAAGATTCGTTCGATTTCTGCTTGTTGCAGTTCGGGGTCTAGGGGGACCGCGGTTGCTCCACAGTGTAGGATCGCGAAAAAAGCGGTTGCCCATGCGGCTCGCGGTTTAGAGATGAGAGCGACCCGGTCTCCTTTGTTGACACCTAATTCGCTTAGGGCGCTAGCCAAACGAGCAACTCTCTCGCCCAATCGACCATAGGAGATCTCGTTTAGAATCAGATGAATGCCACGGCCACGTTTGCGTTCCTTAGGGATCAACATACGCAACACCACGCTGTCTCGATAGGAGGCAACGGATTGCTGAAACAGCTCATTAATTGTCGGATACATGATTACCTTCCTTGGTAAAAGTGAGGGTTGATGTGATTCGTCATCCGTGTTGCATGCAATTCATGCTGAGGAAGGCGAATCACGATACGTGCCCATTCCGCGGATTTGGTTAAGCGAAGGGCTTCTGTCAAACGAGAATTTCCTGCGCCGATGACTGCAACATCATATTCTGCGACTTTGTTCATAATGAATACGATTATAAGGAGGGACTAAGACAGGTCAAACTTTTCGAGCACGAAAACTCCTTCGGTACTTTCGATCACCTTGTTGATGTGTAGTTTTGCCTGATCTAGGTCGGTTTTTATCTTTGCTGCAAGGGCAATTCCCTGTTCAAATAAGCGAAGCGCTTCTTCTAGTGGGAGAGCGTCTTTCTCCAGCTGCTTAGTGATCCCTTCCAGTTTTGTCAAAGCCTCGTTGATTTTCAAGTATTTGTCACCTCCTCTACTTGTGAGAGGATTTTACCTTTTAGTAGGTGAGTTTCGATCTGCTGCCCTTGTGCTAGACACGCAGAGTCTCGCAGGGGAGCAGCGCTACCGGCCAGGAAGGTTAGGGAATAGCCACGGCGAAGCGGTAGTCTGGGGTCAGAGAGTCGTAGTAGCCCCGTCAGTCCTTCCTGT
>DAOVAR010000019.1 GCA_030670905.1 Candidatus Bipolaricaulota bacterium | reverse complement strand
GCTCATCCTCGCAAGGCATCCAGTGCCAGAAGCGCTTTCCCTTCAAGAAAGGCAAGACAAGCCCCGCCCCCAGTAGAAATATAGGATATTCTATCGGCAATTCCCATCTGTGTTACCGCTGCACCCGTTTCACCGCCACCTACCACCGTGAACGCATTTCCTGAAGCCAGCGCTTCTCCCACCTCTCTTGTCCCCGCAGAGAACTGCTCCAGCTCAAATGCTCCCATCGGTCCGGCCCAAATGACCGTCCTTGCCAAGGCTATCTGCTCTCCAAAGCTACGAATTGTCTCTGGGCCAATGTCCAGGCCAATCCATCCAGCGGGTATCTCATCTGCCGCACATACAACCGTTTTAGCGCTTGCGTCTACCTGCTCAGACACTACAACATCTTGTGGAAGAACAACTAAGACACGCTTCTCATCCGCTAGACGAATTACCTCTCCTACCTTCTCCAACAGCGATTCATCAACAACAGAGTCACCTACTTGGTAGCCTTTCGCGCGCATGAAGGTAAACGCTACTCCGCCTCCGATCAGGATAACATCAACCCGCTCTAGCAGGCCGCGTAATGCACCGAGCTTGCTGTTAGCTTTCTTGCCGCCAATGATGGCAACGTATGGCCGTGCCGGGTTCTTGGCGAGATGACTTAGGGCGTTGATCTCTTTTTGCACAAGCATCCCAGCGTACGACGGAAGGTAATGAGTGACTCCCAATGTGGAGGCATGTGCGCGGTGAAGTGTCGCGAAGGCATCGTTTACATATACATCTCCAAGACTTGCCAGAGCATGCGCAAATTGAGCGTTATTTGCCTCTTCTTCAGGATGGAAACGCAGATTCTCAAGCATGAAGACTTCGTTTGAGGGGCCCTGATCAATAGCTTGCTTGATCCTATCTCCCACACAATCGTCGAGCTTATGCACCTCACGATCCAGGAGTATCTGTAGGCGAGCCGCTACTGGATCCAAACAAAGCCCTGCAACACGTTTCCCTTTTGGACGGCCAAGGTGAGTCAGCAAGGCAATCTTTGCACCTTTTCGGAGAAGCTCTTCTAGGGTTGGAAGTGACGCACGAATCCTTCCATCGTCTGTAACTGCTTCATTCTCCAGGGGGACATTGTAGTCAACCCGTACGAGCACGGTTTTGCCGACAACCGCCGCGTCTTGGACTAGTCGTAATTCGCCTAAAGATCTATTCATCAGACTCATCCTTCTCCAATGATTGACCCTTTCCACTAATCGCATTATAATGGGTTGTTATGAGCAGTCAAAATATCGTTCTTATTGGGCTGGGAATCTTCGTGGGGTTGATTGTGGGTGTTGTCGCCGTTGATCAATACCTGCTGGATGAACATGACCCCATGGAACCAGCGGGACTCATCTGGCGAGCGCAAACAGCCCTCTCACGGGTCAATGACCTAGAGGCCGTTCTCGAAATAAGAGACGAAAGCGAGAAGGCCGATCCAATTCGAGTACTCACTCGTTTTTTGACTGGAGGAGATGGTGGATTAAGCGTTCGCTACCTGAATCCGGAGGAGATGCGGGGTGAGCTTTTCACTGTTGAGCGCGATCTTCTTTCACACTTCATCCCTCAAGACAACCTGATCGTGGCCAAACGATGGTCCGGTTTTCCGCTGACTGCTCTTGGGTTAGCAAGCTTTGACCTGACACAGCTAGAAGAAGACTGGCAGACGGGAAAAGTGAAACTCGAAGTAATTCCGGAGGTTTGTACGTTTAGCACCGGTATTTTCCAATCAACGCTTTCTCTCTCGGAAACCATTGCCACGCACACTAACTCGCTCGCTTTTTCATTTTGTCCTGGGGTAACACGCTATCAGCTAAATCCCCTATCCGGAGTCGCTGATATTGGAGCCAGAAGTGTGGGCAGTTCTATTCAGGGCGGCTACATACTGAAAGTGCGCGATCAGACTACAGATAAGTTGTTGCGGATGATCTACATCGATAGGGAGAGCTTCTTGGTGAAGAAGGTTGTCTTCTTTGTGGATGGACAAAGAACAAGAAGCATATATGTACAGAGCATAACAATTAATCAGGGACTCTCCCCGGAAGAGATTCATACACTTCCGCCAGGAGCAAGAACTGTTCGCAGCTAGATTCCTACTTCAGGATTTTCTTGAACTCCGACAAATCCATCTTATATTCAACAAAATCCTGGAACGCATCCTCTTCTGCAAACGGAGATTCGATTGCGGAGGAATCGAATACTTCATCGGCGATGTAGATTGGGCTTCCCATGCGCAACGCAAGGGCCAAAGAATCTGAGGGTCGCGCATCGAGTTCGATGATTTCCCCTTTTTTCTCACGCAAGAAAATAGTAGCGTAATACGTACCCTCTTTGAGTGCGGTAATTGCAACTTTCTCTACTTTCCCGCCCAGATGATTAATGATTCCCTTCATCAGATCATGGGACAGGGGTCGTGGAAAGTATTGATTTTGTAGCTCGAGAGCGATCGACATTGCTTCGGTTTCTCCAATCCAGATCGGCATTGCCTTAGTGGAATGCTTATCCTTCAGTAGTATCACCGGCGCATTGTTGACTGGATCTACTAGTAGAGCCTTGATCTCCGCTTCTCGCATTACAAGCCTCCTTCGCTAGCAAGACAACCATCATCAATTCGTATTATAGCAAGGATGTCACTAGCTAACAAGACCGCTGGCATTTCAAGTCAACAGAGCAGCGCTTAGCGGTCAAAGTAACGTTCTGCGTGGAGCAAACATCGATCAATCCCGCAACCTGGCAAAACGTCAACAGTAGAGTAGGCCATTGGGCTAGCCCAAATGAGAGCTTTTCGTTATGATTAGAGCAACATGGACAAACTGGACAGCGAGACAGTTCTTGCCAATTACGACAAAGCCGGCATGTTGAGAATTCTGGATGGCTTTCCTCGCCAATGCCAAGAAGCAATCAAGCTTGGGAACAACTTCGATCCTCGCCTCCCCCACGGCATTAAGCAGGTTGTCATATGCGGGATGGGAGGATCGGCAATGGCCGGAGAAGTTGCTCGACGTTTTTCGCAGATTCCCTTGTTCGTCAACCGTAGCCATGACCTTCCTCCATTCACTGATAGACAAACACTTCTAATCGCGGTTAGCTATTCTGGGAACACGACAGAGACAATATCTGCGCTTAAGAGTGGAATTGAAAAAGGAGTATTCGCGGTCTGTCTGTCGAGCGGCGGAGAGATTGGCAGGATTGCTAATGCCCATGGGCTTCCGCTCCTGAAGATTCCCGCAGGATACCAACCCCGAGCTGCCCTGGGGTATCTCGCCATCAGTCTAGTCACTACACTCATCGAAGCACAAATTCTCACGGACATTGGTCGGCGCGAAGCCCTCTTCTCAGAACTTGACAAGGTGAGAACACAGTGTACCCACACCGTTGGGGCCGCCACAAATCCCGCCAAGAATCTTGCTCGTCATCTATTTGGTAAGTTCCCCTTGGTCTATGGCACAGTAAACAACACTGACCTGGTGGCAATGCGCTGGAAAACACAGATAAACGAGAACGCCAAACAACCCGCATTCTGGAATGCGTTCCCCGAACTAAATCACAATGAGATCTTATCCATGGTGAAAAAGGAGTATGCGCACAGGCTTTTTGTGATTCTACTCGAAAATCACTACGACAAGCGAGCAAACCTTCTTCGCATGCACATCATGCAGTCTCTGCTTAAAGATCACTCAGTGGGATTTAGGAGAGTTACAGCCAGCGGGGAGACCGAGCTTGCTCAACTCATCTCCCAGATCTACTTCGGCGATTATGTAAGCTTCTACCTCGCATTACTAAATCAAGTCGATCCGACACCCGTTACCCTGATCGAAGAGTTCAAGAGAGAACTATCGCTCAGACAAAGTAACTCCTTACGGAATACCTGACAATGAAGACTATCATCCTTGCAGGTGGCTATGGCACCCGCCTATATCCGATCACCGCAAACCGCCCCAAGCCCCTTCTGCCGATAGCAGGAAGACCGATCATCGACTTCATACTTGATGCATACCCGTTCTGTGATCGCCCGATTGTCTCTACCAACAAACGTTTTGAGCATCACTTCAGGGAATGGAGCAGGCACGGAAGACGGGATGTGCAATTGGTAGTCGAAGAAACCACTTCAGAAAAAGAGAAGCTTGGCACCGTAGGAGCGCTTCAATTTCTCATACAGCGACTGAAAATTAGTGAAGATATTCTTGTAATTGGCGGGGATAATATCTTTGAGTTTTCCTTGCGGGATTTCGTTAATGCCTACGACGGCAACCCATTGATTGCCCTGTGTGATGTCGAAGATATGAAGATAGTGCAGCGCCGATACGGAGTGGCGATCGTTCGGCAGAATCGGATCGCTGAATTTCAAGAGAAGCCCGAGGCTCCAAGATCGACCCTGGCAAGCACAGCATGTTACATCTATCCCGAGAGGATCCTCCCATTGATCGACGAGTTTCTTGGAAGAGCCGAAGCAGGCAAGGATGCCCCGGGGTACTTCAATAGCTGGCTTCTGAGAGACCGGAAAATCAGTATCGATCCATTTGTGTTCAACGCTGGGTGGTATGATATCGGTGATCGAGCTTCATATATCGAAGCAAATCAGAGGTATTCCGGACAGGATAGCTGGTTGGCGAAAGATGTACAGGTAACAAACTCGGTGGTAAATGCTTCAGTAATCCTGGGCAACGGGAAAATCGAGAATTCCAATATCACCGGTTGCGTGATCGATCGTGACTGCCATCTAACTGGCGCTAAACTGCAAGACTGTCTAGTAGGAGCTGGCACCATCATCAAACATACGTAGGCCCACGGCATCTCACGCTCATACAGTTCAGCAACTAACCTTATTTGCCTGCGTTTGGGTTTCTCGCCTATTATATGAATAGTAGTGAAAGAACGGCACAAAGCCACCTAATCATTGCTCAGTTATCACTGAGAAGGAGGGTCAGATGAAAGGCGAGGAGATTGAGATTGGGGAAGTGACCGATTTCTTTCGGAAAATCAGTGTTGTTGCCATACTCGTTCATCAAGGGGAAACACTTAAGCTGGGCGATCACATCCACATTCGGGGACCGCACACCGAGATTGATCAAACAGTAGAGTCCTTGGAAGTGGACCACGGACCGGTGGAACAGGTAGGAGGAGGAAGCGAAGTTGGCCTGTTGGTAGCACTCCCCGCAAAGGAAGAAGGAGAGTGGCCAGAAAACATCCCCCGTTCAGGAAACACTGTTTATCGGATCGAAGAGAAGTGATTCTCTGAATAACTGTGTGACCCTGGTTCATGCGGCAAGGCTATTGTAACCCTCTCGGCAAGGAGTTGGCTTTTCCGCAACTGTAACCATGATAGAGGAGTTCTATGCGAGCGCTAGTAACAGGCGCAACTGGTTTTATCGGCTCAAGTATCCTACGAAAACTACTAGCACAGGGCTATCAAGTGCGTGCGCTTGTACGCGAGCAATCCAACACTCGCAATCTCGATGAACTCAATATCGAAGTCGCTCTTGGCGATATCACCAACGCTAACTCCCTGGGTCCTGCATTGCGGGGTTGCACTCACCTATTCCATGCAGCAGCACTCTACTCGTTTTGGGTCAAGGAAAGAGCGCTGCTATATAAGGTTAACGTCGACGGAACTCGCAATGTCTTACAGGCAGCAAAGGAAGCTGGAATCGATCGTGTTGTTTACACAAGCTCTGTAGCTGCCCTTGCAGTACCGGTTGGAAAGATACCAACAACCGAGGAAACCCCCGTCGATTTTGCACGGATCGTCGGAGACTATAAGAAGAGCAAGTATTACGCAGAACAAGTAGCTCTTGAATATGCTCGCGATGGTCTTCCTGTGGTGATAGTCAACCCATCGTTTCCTGTCGGCCCTCGCGATATCAAGCCCACTCCTACCGGCCAAACGATCCTTGATTTCTTGAACCGCAAGCTTCCGGCGTATATAGAGACGGGCGTGAATGTAGTGGATGTAGAAGATGTTGCGGTAGGACATCTACTTGCCGCAGAACGAGGGGAGATAGGGCAGCGCTATATCCTGGGGGGGACGGACATGACCATGAGCCAGCTATTGAAAACCCTGTCCGGAATCACTGGCCTCCCAGCCCCGCGGGTAAGGCTTCCTTATCTTCCTATCCTGGGACTCTCTTACCTGAATACCGCATACTGCCGCCTCACAACGGCAACCCCTCGCATGACGCCGGAGACAATCCGCATGTCCCGACATCACATGTACTATGATCCCACAAAAGCAATCCGCGAGCTTGGTTTTCCCCAAACGCCACCAAGGGCTGCTTTGGAGAAAGCGGTGAACTGGTTCCAAGACAACGGCTATGTAAACGCGTAATTCCATCTGTAATACTCACTACTCGTCAATCTTCTCAGTCCTTGATCTTTCATGCTGTAAATGTTAAAGTAGGGGATTTGAAGCAAGTACACGGAAAAAGACATAATGCAGTTGAGATATAATCAACTAAAAGATACCCTCAGGTTTGAGCGGCCACGCGAGAAGCTTCTAATCAAGGGCCCAGCAGCTCTTTCAGGCCAAGAACTCATTGCTATCTTACTTGGAAGTGGTGTTAAAGGGAGGAACGCGCTGGAGATTGGATCGACTATCCTTGGCAAACTGGGTGATGATATGGACCAGCTGACCATCGCTAAACTACAGGCAATCGAGGGAGTTGGCTCGATCAAGGCGTGTCGAATCCTTGCTGCCTTCGAGTTGGCGCGCCGATATCTCTTCAAGGAGAAAAAGGCGATCCGTTGCGCGGATGACACACTTCCATTTGTTCAACATATTGCTGACAAGAAACAGGAGTATTTCGTGTGTATGTCGTTGAACGGAGCAAATGAGGTGATCAAGAACCGCGTGGTAACGGTTGGTCTCCTCAACTCTAACCAAGTTCATCCTCGCGAGGTCTTCTCCGATCCAATTGTTGACAGAGCGGCATCCGTGATTGTTGCTCACAATCATCCATCCGGTAACCTTGAGCCAAGTCCGGAAGATGTCGCGCTTACAAGAAGGCTTGTCAAAGCTGGAGAAATAATAGGCATAACAGTGTTGGACCACCTTATCGTTACAAAGCGCGGATACATGTCACTGAAAGCTAATGGATACTTCTAGCTAAGGCTGTGCGGTACTAGGATGGTATTGGGTGGTGGGGCGTGGCATAATAGTAGTTGGGTGTAAATCATGCTAGAGCGCTATAGTCTTTCTCCGATGCGTGAATTGTGGAGTCTGGAGACGCAGTACGAACATTGGCTTCAGGTTGAGCTCGCCACTGTTAGTGCTCAAGAGGAATTTGGTGAAGTACCTGCGGGGACATTTAAGGCTGTGAAGCAAGCCATTCATATCGATGTTGCCCGCATTGGTTATGTTGAGAATGAAATCAAACACGATCTACTGGCGTTTATCCGTTGCTTAGAGGAACAGGCGGGCAAGGCAGGACGCTTCATCCACCGTGGGCTTACGTCTTCCGATGTCAAAGATACGGCCCTGTCCATGCAAATGCGCGACGCACTAACGCTTGTTCTGGATGCTACAAAGCGACTAAGAGGTGTGCTGCTTGAACAGGCACGGCAGTATCGTGATTTGGTCATTGTTGGCCGAACACATGGGATGCATGCTGAGCCAACGACCCTTGGGTTGAAGTTCTTCTTGTGGCATGCGGAAATTGTGAGAGACATCAGCCGTCTCGAGCGCGCAAGAGAGATAATCTCAATTGGAAAGCTGTCCGGGCCGGTAGGGACCTACTCACGAGTTTCTCCTGATGTGGAGAGGCTTGCTTGTGAGCGGCTGCAACTTCAACCAGCCAAAGTGGCGAGCCAGATCTTGCAGCGAGATCGGCACGCCGAAGTAATAGCGGCAATTGCGATTACCGGAACCACGCTGGAGAAGATTGCCTTGGAAATTAGGCACCTTTCCCGAAGCGAAGTGGCAGAGATTGAAGAGCCGGCTCCTGAAGGATCCTCATCGATGCCTCATAAACGAAATCCAATTACATCGGAACGTATCTGTGGTCTGGCACGTATCCTAAGAGGGAACGTGCAATCAGCCCTGGAAAACGTCGCTCTGTGGCACGAGCGAGACATGTCGCACTCCTCAGTGGAGCGGATCATCATTCCGGATAGCTTTAGCCTCATTCACTATATGCTAGTTAAGATGACCGGTCTCATCGCTGGGCTTGTGGTTCACCGAAAGAACATTGAGAAGAATACTAGGCTGGCCAAGGGCGCGATCTACTCGCAGATTCTGTTGATCGAGTTGGTCGAGCGCGGAGTTAGTCGCGGCGTGGCGCACCAAGCGATCAAGACAGCATCACTAACAGCCTCTCGTGATAATAGATCACTGCTTTCCGTTCTACAAGAGGATTCTAAGTTGGCAAAGCTATTGGAAAAGAAAGTGTTTAACGAGGAAGCCTTTCTTGACGAGCTTCGTACCACTAGCCAACGAATCATCGCTCAGGAAAAGTAGCCTGTCCCCTTTTTCTCTTCCGACTACAAGCTTCTGAACCGGCAAAGATCCCATTCACCAGCCTAGTACAAAGCCGAGCTTCAGTTCTTCCCAGCCGTATACACTGACCGCAGCGCCGAATGCTAGCTGAACCCGGGGTGATAAGGGAATGACGAGGTCCACATCGGTTTTCACCCAGCCCAACATGGTGTTCTCATCAGCGTCGTAGTAGGCAACCCCATAGCTTACGTTGTCGTCCTCGCAGTAGGGTTTAGCCGAGCCAGAGACGATTGGTGCCGTGACCTTCGCCGGGGTGTGTGTTGTGTTGTACTCGTAGGACTCTCCGTCCTCATCCTTGTACCAGAACCAGAAACTGTCCGCAATCAGGATTTGTCGATCGCCGAAGTACGTGTTAACCTCCCACTTGCAGTCTTCGTCGCGGCAACCCTCAGTGCTGCTCTCGATGGTTAACATCTCCCAGATATTGTAGTACTCCTCCGGGTAGCACACCTCTGCGTAGTAGCCCACGCCGGTCGTACAGCTGAATTCCTCTTTGGCGAAGTTCTTGTCGGGGACGAAGAACCCGTAAGTAGTAGGTGAGTTGACATCCGCTGCCAGATAGTAGCCCGATGGGCCAAGCACGGGGTTGAACGAGGTGGCGCTGCTGAACGTAACTCCACTCCAGTTGCAGGACATGCTGATGCCGTTAAAGATCAACCCATTCAAGGAGGCATCGGCGGCATTCCAGTCCAGGTCGAGATGAAGGGTGACACTCCCTGTGTCGCTGAGACATAGGGCTGGCTCCAGGACGATCTCCTGGCTGGTTGTGGTGAACGTGATCAGTGTATCAAGGTTGAGAAACGGGAAGAGCTCGATATCGGTCACCAGGATCTTGAACCAGTCGAACCCTTCGTGGGTCATGTTCAATCCCACGTCAAATTGGGCGCAACCCAGGCTCATTCCCTCCAGGGTGATAAACTCACGCGTGAATGTGGCTTCCCAGGTTTCCCCACTCACCTTGGGCAGGTAGTAGGAACCCCCCAACTTGAGCGTGTCTCTGATGTGGGTCTTGGCATAAGCCAAAGTCTTTAGCTCGTTGTAGGAGTACTCCTCCAGGTTGAAGTACGTGTGACTGGTGATCAGTATATCGCCGGCTGTTCCGCTTAAGGTCAACTTCGATCCTGCTCCATACCGGGGCAGGCAGGCCGAAGCCGTGTAGGAGCCGGTTTGTGTGATTACATTCTCCCAATCATCGTAAGGATTTCCATAGACCCATTTCCCGGTAACGGTCTTAGCCTCAAAGTCGTTCCCTTTGAGGTAGAACAACCACTCGAGATTCATCTCGGGCAGGGAGAGCTGTGCATTAGCCTGTAGAGAGCTAAATGCCGATGGCGCATAGGTGATTGTCTCATCGAGCTGTACACAGTTCCAGATTGAAAAATCACTCCACATTGCCTGGGCGCCGGTACTCGACACGCCGGCCACAGACTGAGCCTGGTAAGACTCGCCACTAGCAAGCTCGTAGGTCACGCTGTTGACGACCATCGGGTCGAGCTGCAGTGTTGAGTCGATTGTTAATGCGCCTAGCTTTCCCGAGGCGGTGAACTTCTGTAGATCAAATCCGCCCAAGTTGAACACCGAGTCCGATCCTAACACCCAGCCATCGTGTGTGTAGTCCACCGCCAGTGTCGAGCTGATGTCCTCCAGGGAACCTTCGAACGCTAAACCGGATGGATCAAGATTGATCATCGTTTCCCATTGTCCGGAGATAGAGGCAGCTGCTACTCCCCACGTCAGCGTCAATAGCAATACCGCTGTGACAAAGCAGATACGTGTCACGTACAGCAACCTCCTTCCATATAGGCAAAGCTTACGGGCAACAACGTCCCTAGAAAAAGGAAAACAAAGACTTACTTTGTTGGAGTTTTAGGGGTAGCAAAGTAACCTGCGTCACTCTATCGCGAGGAAATTGGCAAAGGAAAACAGATACCGTGATATTTCCGCTGCTTTGCCAGTTGAGATTGATTCCTGGAAGGGTGGGGATTCAACTGTTGCCTTGTGCGGCGAAATCTGTCCCATTGATCACACGGAAGTCCATTCCGAGTTCTCTAGGACGATCGGGGTGAACGCTGTTACGTTCTCCGTCATACCTCAACCTAATGCCACCGCCCAATTAGAGGGAGGAACATTTACCGTTTAAGATTCTCATGGCTTCCTAACAGCTCAACCCGGTTAATCGTTAAGCGGATATCCGGTGACAAGAAAGTCGTCACCTATCCGAGAGATAGTCACATTGTTAAGCTTGATTCCGTCAACGACACGATCGGCGCCATCCCCTCCAACTGCGGGGACGGCTGCGCGCCCACCAATGATGATCGGTGCCACGAAAAAAACGATCTTGTCTACTAAACCAGCTTGTAGAATACTGGCAGCTGTCTCTCCTCCGCCTTCAACAAGGACGGAATCGATACCTTCCTTGCCAAGCCGCTGCAACAGAGAGCCAAGGTCAATATATCCACGATCATCCGGAACACGCCATACCTCTTTCCCCAGCTTCCTGATCATCGCTTCGCTTTTAGCAGGCATTGCCCCTGTAACAACAATTGTGCGCCCCTCTGAATGCAAAATGCGACTAGTTATCGGGATTAGGCCGTGTTGATCAAGGACTATTCTGATTGGGTTCTTCCCGGAAACGTGCCTAACGGTGAGCCTTGGATCATCGACGATTACTGTATTTGAACCTACTAACACAGAGGCAAACCGTCCACGCATGCGATGGACTTCTTCTCGTGACTGTTCACCTGAGATCCATTTTGAATCCCCACGTTTTGTGGCGATCTTTCCATCGAGACTCATCGCGAGCTTTAGCTGGATGAAAGGAATCCCGGTAGTAATAAATGTAAGGAATATCTCGTTCACGTGCTGGGCTTCCTTCCTTAGCACCCCTTCTCTTACCTCGACACCAGCCCCCTGCAAGCTAGCGATTCCCTGACCATTCACCAGTGGGTTAGGATCGCGACAGGCAACTACCACGCACCTGATCCCCGTGGCAACAATCCGTCTAGCACAAGGTGGGGTCTTCCCTTGATGGCAACACGGTTCAAGGGTAATGTACATCGTAGCGCCATCGGCTTCTTCTGCTGCTTGTTCCAGCGCGAGAACCTCAGCGTGTGGGCCACCAAAGGTCTTGTGATAGCCCTTACCAATGATTGCGTCGTTTTTCACGATGATTGCGCCAACAAGTGGATTAGGATTGACAAAACCTGTACCCTTCCGAGCAAGATCAAGCGCTATCTGCATGTAGTACTCGTCATTCATTTTGCCGCTTCGTTCAGGGCACGCACCGCCGCCAAGCGGTTGGCCTCTCCAAAGATTGCTGAGCCAACAACGACAAGCTCTGCTCCAGCCTCCGATACCAGACGGATATTCTCCGTGGTGATACCTCCATCCACCGCGATCAATACCGGCCTTTCCCCCACTTCTCGGCGCAGGGAACGGAGACGCTTGATTGATTCCGGCATAAAGGTCTGCCCGCCGAATCCCGGCTCAACACTCATCACGAGGACAAGGTCAACCATCGAAAGGTAGGGAAAAACCCTCTCCAGTAGAGTGGCTGGACGAAGTGCAATTCCCACTTTCGCGCCTGCCTCACGAATCACACCAATCACCTTCTTGGGATCATCCTTTGCTTCAAGATGAAAACTGACAAAGTCATCGGGGCAAACATCAAACCGGGGAGCATATGTAAGTGGGTGATCAATCATCAAGTGAATATCAAAGGGACGTGATAAGCCGCGGCGAAGAGAGTTCACGACTAGTGGTCCAATCGTCAGATTGGAGACGAAGTGACCGTCCATAACATCGATGTGGAAGTACGCAGCAAAAGGTTCAACCTGTTTAGCCTCAGCGCGAAGGTTGCCAAAATCTGCAGCAAGCAGCGAAGGAGCAAGCTTCATCGTCTTCGGCGCATGGATAGGAGCATGACAAGCTGGAGCGCAGCCATGGCCGCAGCGGCAACGTAGGTAAGGGTAGCGGCAAATAGAACCTGCTTCACCCCACCCAGTTCCTCTTCGCTGATCAAATGGGTACTTCGCAGAGCAACTACTGCTCGACGACTGGCATCGAATTCTACGGGAAGCGTTACAATCGTAAAAAGCATCGCCAGGGAGAAAGCAAGGATACCCAGCGTAACAAAGGGTTGGTAGCGAAAGATCAGTCCGAGGAAGAACAACGGAAAAGCAAGCTGCGAACCGAAATTGGCTAATGGAACAATCGCTGTACGCACAGCTAGCGGTCTAAAGCCTTGGTTATCCTGAATTGCATGTCCCGCTTCGTGTGCGGCCACCCCAATCGCCGCAATGGAACAAGAAGTCGGATCGGAAAGTCGTAAGGTTTTTTCCTTGGGGTCATAGCTGTCAGATAGAGTCCCTTTGACGCGTTCAATCTTCAGCAGCCCGATTCCTGTTCCTTCTAGGATCCGCTCCGCCATTTGTTGAGCGCTAGTCCCACCTGAAACGTTCACACACGCGTAGCGCGCGTATGTGGAGCGCACCTTGTATTGCGCATAGACCGCCAAGGCTAGCGCTGGCAGCAAAATAAGGATACTCGGCCCCATAAAGAATGAGAAAAACACCTCTAGTCCTCCTCCTTGTGATCTGATCTTCCAAGTATACGAATCCCCGCTATTCCAGGCAAGGGAAAGCGGGCGCAAAGCCAGACTACGATCATTCCAGCCACTCCCCCCGTGAAGCCGGCGAACCAGTCAACAATACTGGCTTCGCGCATGGGGACAAACAATTGATGAAGTTCGTCACTTCCCGCATATATTCCCGTAATGAGCAGCGCGTAGAACATCCTGTTTCGATTAGGCAGGGCCTTCCAAGAGAGGACAAAGAAAAAGAAGAACTCCAAGAAGTGCACCAGCTTATCTTCGTGAGGAATAGGAACAACTGGCTCTCTTTCCTTCAAAGGAAAACTGGAAAGAGCAAAAATCGTGGCGGCATAAAGTACCAATAGAACCCACCACAGTGCCCGTTTTCGTTTCATATCATCAACTATCTATCACGAGAGGGCCTATAAGCCGGATTCTGTCGAGGAGGATCATCTATCTATGCGGCCAACCCAAAGGCTTGAGCGGGCAGCTCTTAAACGCCTTCCTATTTGGCCTTGCTCCAGTCAGGGTTTACAAAGCCGACCCGGTTGCCCGAATCGCTGGTGGTCTCTTACACCGCCGTTTCACCGTCACCTGTGCCTAAGCCATTGGTGGTCTGCTCTCTGTTGCACTTTCCCGAGGTTTCCCTCGCTGGGATTTCCCCAGTGACCTGCCGTGCGGAGTCCGGACTTTCCTCAGAGGTTTTCCTCTGCGATCCTCTAGCCCTCTCGTTTCTTTCTTCGCGAAAATCCACAACATCGACAATAGTATAACACATTATCGCTTCCGTATAGACCAAGAGAGCGGCGCTTTCGTACTCGAAGAACACGGCCGCACCGTGGACAAATACGGCGAGAGATGAACACTGCTACAAGGAAAACCATCGCGACTACCACCAGGGAAAGGAAGACGCGGCTCTTCCCCTGCTCTGTAATTGGCTTTGTAGACGCACTCGCCCTGAAAAAGCGATTCTCGAGAATGGAAAACAGCTTCACCATTGCTTCTTCAATGCGAGAATGGTGGACCAAGTCTGAGATGCCTAGTTCGATCTCTTGGGCAAGTTGAGGATGAGCAGAACCTGCTGCTTTACCGGAGAGCACTTTCACCCTCCAATTGTTGTTTTCCTTGAGGAAGAGAGCAAGAATAGTATGCCCTTCCGAGAGGTTCCACGCCTCGAGGACAGCATAAGCATAACGATCCAGATCGGTGGACGGGCCATCCCAGCTAGCTAGGATATAAACCCTTGTTCCCAGATGTTCCTCCGCCTCCTTGATCAATCCACCAATTTGCTCCCGGCCATGACTATCTAGCACACCGCCATAATCAGAGAGGGATCCAATTGGTAGAGGCAGGGAATAGCAGACACAACCGATAAGAAGGGCCAGCAACACGCAAATTCCCAGTGTTCGGCCTAGCTGATGTATAGTATGCGTGAGCAATTCTGGCAGGTGACGGTCTCCGTTTCGGTTCGCGCCCGCTCGATAGTAGTGCTGTTTAGCTTTAGCTTGCATCCAGAACATAGCCCATTCACGATCGCTACTACGGGATCGTCAAACTGGGAATGCAACCCCTCGTAGTGAGAGAGAAGGTGCGCGGGGAATCTATCTTTAATTGCAGCTCGCTCTCTCTCACGGGATTCGAGTTTCTCTTTGACCTCTAGGATTTGACTGCTAATCCTTGCACTTCGAGAGGCAAAACATCTTTTCTGCTCATCCAGGTCTCTTTCTACTTCCACTAGCTCTGCTTCAGCTATCTCCATCTTATCCATGAGCTCAATAGCTTTGTCTTCCATTTCGTCAATCCGTTTTCGTTGGTGAGCGATCTTTGCCTGCAGCGCCTCCATCTCCTTGAAACTGATGATCCCTTCGTCTAGTCGTTTTTGATAGTTGCGAATTTGCGTATCGACATCGTCAACCTCAAGATTCTTCCCGCGGCTGTCATGGCTCAACTGTTTCACTTGTTGGCAACGTTCCTCCACCGCGGACTGCTCTTCGGCCAGTTTTTGTTCTATTCGTAGATGTTCTTCCTCCAATTGCTCTAGCCGTGATAACAAGTCGTATCTTTCTCGATCTTTTACCTGCAATTCGAGCAACTTGCCAATCTCTTCAGACACTCATCCCCCTTAATTTGATTAGATAGTTTATCAATCCCTCTGGGACTATATTTGTCTCGATCGCTCAGCGCAAGGCAATCATCCCATCAAACTCAACAATGGCGGCAAGGGTAAGACTATAGCTCAATTCGTCCACGTAACGCGCGGCCCAATGTAACCTCATCCGCAAACTCCAGATCGCGGCCTACAGGAATTCCCTGGGCGATTTGGGAAACCTTTACTCCAAGGGGCTTTACTAACGACAAAATATGCATCCCCGTTATTTCACCTTCCAGTTTTGGCTCCAGGGCAAGGATAATCTCCCTGGTTCTTTCTTGTCGAATCCGCCTAACCAAGGCATCAATGCTCAAATCGCTAGCGGAGACTTCATCCATCGCTGAAATGAGGCCGTTAAGTACATGATAGAGGCCATGATACTCACCCGTCTGCTCAATTTTCAGTATTTCCCACGGCTGTCCGACAACACAGATCATATCCTGTTCACGCTTGGGGGCTGAACATATTTCGCACAGATCAGCAGTTGCGAAGTTGAAGCAGCGATTGCACCGATGTACGTTTTTCTTGATGCCATCGATCGCTCGAGCAAGTTGTGTCACTTCTGATTGCGGGCTGCTTAGCAGATGGAAAGCCATCCTTTCGGCGCTCTTTCGCCCAATACCCGGGAGAGCTCTTAACCGCTCAATCAACTCTCCTAAGGGAGCGATCATGATCCTGGTATCCCAGGAAGATTCAGCCCTTGGGCGAGCGGCCCCATGAGCTCCTGTGAGCGATCGCGCGCATTCTTCTGTGCTTCTTGCACCGCGGCAATGACAAGATCGGCGAGCATATCTACATCATCCGGATCAACAACTTCCTTTTCAATAGCAAGGTTTAGCAACTCACCACGACCGTTCACCGTTGCGGTGACCATTCCTCCGCCAGAGCTAGCCTCTACCTTCATTCCGGCAATTTCTTCCTGCTTTCTCTCCAGCTCAGCCTTCAATTTTTTTGCCTGTTTCATCAGGTTGCTCATGCCGCCTATTCCCTGCATCAGTCCTCCTTCACAACCTTTCCATCAAACATTTGACGTACAAGTTCCGCCTTTTCCCGCAACTTCTCTCGCGGAGAGGGTTTCCGCATCACTTCTCCATCAAGTTTCACATCCACATAAAACTGATCGCCCAATTGGCGGTGTACCATACCGGACAGATATTGCATATTTCCCGTTTTCTCCAGGCTCTCCTTATGAAACGTGTGCTCAGGATGAAACGCAATCGTCAATCTGTCGCCTTCCAGGTGTGGTGTGGCTTCAGCAAGAAATGCTGCGATAGCAATCCTTTCTTGCTGTATCTCTCCCAACATCTCCTCCCACCAATCAATCGAGGATAGGCTGGCTTCTTCATGAGAACCGGTTTCTTCCCTTGCTTTGTACTCCGCAGGAGAATCATCCACTGTGTTTTCTTCATGCTCAGGGAGACCCTCACCCATGCTGGAGTTATGTTTAACCCCACCTGGCTCCTCCGACAGACCCAACTCATTCATCAACTCGAGGATACCGATTTCCATCAAGATCCTGTGATCCAAAGAATGAAACAGTTCTTGTTTTACACGAAGCAATCCATGACATAGCCTTACATCATGACCATCACGCCCTTCTTCTCCAGCGATCCGATTACGCAACACCCCTGTCAAATCGCTCAGAAAGAGCTCCAGATCCTTTCCTTGTTCGGCAAGAGAATCAATAATCGTCAGAACAGCGCCCCGATTTCCCTTCTCGACCGCAGACAAGAACTCTTCTCGAACCTTGGGGTGAGCCATCCCCAGCATCTTGATGAGAGCGCTAACATCGATATCTCCTTGCTCATAGTTCATCGCTTGCTCAAGCAACACAATCGCATCACGCATCCCGCCGTTCGCTTTATGCGCGAGCAGCTCAACTGCTTCCTTAGAGATTGTGACGCTCTCACTACGGGCAATCTCAGAGAGATGGGAAGCAATGATTTCTGTTGAGATCTTTCGGAAATTAAGTACTTGACAACGAGAGACAATCGTGAAAGGAATCTTGTATGGTTCAGTTGTGGCAAATATGAATATTGCGTGCGCTGGCGGCTCTTCCAGGGTCTTCAACAAAGCGTTGAATGCTTCGTTGGTCAGCATGTGAACCTCATCAATTATGTACACTTTCTTTTCGAGGACAGTTGGGGCAAAGCTCACTTCTTCACGTAGACGGCGAATGTGATCGATCCCTCTGTTTGAAGCGCCATCAATCTCTAGAATATCCAGGGAGCGGTTGAGCAGTATTGTCTGACAATTGGCACAGCTGTTACACGGTTCCCCTCCTGTTGGCGCAAGACAATTGACCGCGCGCGCAAGGATACGCGCTACCGATGTCTTTCCAATTCCTCGCTCGCCAGCGAAGAGATAAGCGTGCCCTACCTCGCCAGCAACCACCGCATTTCGCAATGTACGCACGATCGCTGCTTGCCCCACTACGTCAACAAAACGTTTTGGCCGCCAGCGTCGATAGAGAGAAAGATAAGTAGATTTTTCGCTCAACCTGAGATCACCACTTCTGGTCGGGGAGACTGGATTTGAACCAGCGACTTCCTGCTCCCAAAGCAGGCGCGCTACCAAGCTGCGCCACTCCCCGACACCCACACAATTATATATGGGCGATTGTGTTTGATCAATCTTAAGCGATAGGGAAACTTGGGAGCCATGAAAAATCCAGAAATGCAGTTGAGTTAGGAGCTCTTCGCTTCCCGCTCTGTCAAGCGACCATGGTATCGTGATCCCTATCTGTGTCAGCAACTTGTCCTAACCATCATGGTTCTCTATACTAGAAGAAGACGGACATAGCATGTTGCGCGCCAGAGAATCTCAGTAAGCCATTAGCATTGATGGGGTTGACAAGACACCATGACATTTTCCAAGCAGGCGCTGATCACGGGTGCGACTCAAGGCATCGGGCAAGCAATCGCGACTCGCCTTGCCCGCGATGGGTTTTCTGTCGTTCTTAACTATAGAACCAATGAAACGAAAGCCGCAGAGACTCTCAAGACCATTTGTAAGCTTTCCCCTGATTCGATCCTGGTCAAGGGCGATGTAACAACCGAAGATGGAGTAAATCACGTCATTTCAGAAGCCGCTACCCGCGGACCGATCAACCTTCTAGTGAACAACGTTGGTGATTTCTTGTTTAAGCCCGCGCTTGATACAACGATTGAAGAGTGGAACCACATTCTGGAGAGTAATCTCACAAGCGCTTTCCTTTGCTGCAAGGCGATCATTCCCCACATGCGAGAACACCAAGG
>DAOVAR010000025.1 GCA_030670905.1 Candidatus Bipolaricaulota bacterium | reverse complement strand
GTTCATAGAGTTCATGGAGTTAGGAACGTACTGCAGCTTAAGAATAACAGCCGGGAATACGGGGGCCAGAAAGTAAGTGATAAGTACGAGGTTGTCAACGGTAGGAAGGTAATGAATAACGAGAAAACTTCAGCTGCAACCGTCCTTGCAGCGATAGAAATAACTAAGGCGTTTTCTTCTCCCGATAAGACTATTCCTGTGCTCAGTCAGGTTTCAATCAACATCCCGCGCGGAGACTGGATAACGATCATTGGACCATCTGGGGGCGGAAAAACCACGCTAGTGAAGATACTAGCTGGCATTCTAACTCCAGACTCGGGGAAGATCACTATAGATGCAAGAAGGCAAGACCCATGCAGGGTGATTGCCTACATGCCGCAGAACGACAGCCTTCTTCCCTGGCGAACATCACTTGGCAATGCCATCTTAGCCTCTCAGATCGAAGGTCGCTCCCGGAAGGAGGCACAAAGCGAAGCCAAGGAGTTGTTTGGCCGGTTTGGCCTTGCGGGGTTCGAGAACCTTTATCCGTCCGAGCTCTCCGGCGGGATGCGGCAACGTCTCGCCCTTATTCGAACGTTCCTCTCCCACCGAGAGCTCCTTCTGCTAGACGAGCCGCTAGGCTCACTCGATCCGCTGACACGAACGACAATGCAAGAATGGCTTCTCCTGGTCTGGCAAGAACTCGGGAAATCGATTCTTCTTGTGACGCATGACGTAGATGAGGCAATCTTTCTTTCCGATCTGATCTACCTCTTTTCCAGACGCCCGGCACACGTACGTAGACAGTTCAACATAGAACTACCTCGTCCGCGCGCTCGCGCAGCTCAACCGCTAATAGAATTAAAGACAGAGATCCTTGATCTCATCCACACGGAGACCCTCAATGGCTAAGCTGATCAAATCCTATATTGCCACCGTCCTTTTCTTGCTCCTCATTCTCTCATTATGGGAGGCTGGCGTACGCTTATTCCATGTTCCATTCTACATCCTTCCCGCGCC
The DNA here is from genome assembly GCA_030670905.1 of Candidatus Bipolaricaulota bacterium. Classification (GTDB taxonomy): domain Bacteria; phylum Bipolaricaulota; class Bipolaricaulia; order UBA7950; family UBA9294; genus JAUVYF01. The sequence goes on along the minus strand of DAOVAR010000025.1, from coordinate 13,506 downwards.
AAGCCGTATCTTATTTGTTTTCTTCACAAGACTACCTCTCTTGTTCTCGCATGGTGCGGTGACACTTCTTGAAATAGGACTGGGAATGTTCTTGGGGGTCAGTAGTGGAATCACACTAGCTCTCATCATTTTCTATTCACCGTTCCTGGAAAGCGCGCTATACCCGTTCATCATTACCTCACAAATGATCCCTGTCTTTGCCATTGCTCCCCTGCTCGTCATCTGGTTTGGGTACGGTTTGTGGTCAAAAGCTACTGTTGCTGCATTGATTGTGTTCTTCCCTATTGTCGTCAATACGGTTGATGGACTGCGATCCGTCAATAGCGAGACGATTGATCTGTTGCACTCCCTAAGAGCGAACGAATGGCAAATCTTCCGGTACGTCCGACTGCCGGCAAGCCTTCCATCAATATTCTCCGGACTGAAGCTTGGAGTAACGTTAAGTGTAGTTGGAGCAACTATTGGGGAATGGATTGGAGCAACAAAGGGATTGGGGTTCCTGATGATTCAGTCAAACGCCATGTTAAGAATAGATCTTGTCTTTGCTTCAATCCTCATGCTTTCTCTTGCTGGTTTGTTGTTGTTTGCGGCAGTTCGTATCATTGAGCTGCGTTTGCTACAATGGCGAAGACCTCGAACGAAGCTAAGAACATCGGGAGGAAATCAGTGATAAGAGTCATTCTGATAGGAGTTATGTTGATTGTAATTCCCTTCCTGATGGGGAATGCGTCTCCTGCCGTAAGGGTAATGCTTGATTTCTTCGCTACTCCTAACCATATTCCTCTCTTTGTTGCCGCGGAGCAAGGGTTCTTCATGGCCGAAGGAATAGAAACGGAGATCCTCATTCCGGCAAACCCAAGCGACCCGCTTAAGCTAGCGGCAGCACGGGTAGTTGATGTTGCCCTAACCCCCCAGATCAACTTCATAATCGCACGATCAGCCGGGCTACCACTGATCTCGATCGGGACTTTGATCGAAACTCCGCTTGGAGGACTGCTGAGTCTTAAGGAATACGCGATAGAAAAGCTCACCGACCTACGTGGACTCCGCGTTGGATACTCACTTGCCCCGCTTGAACCTGTTCTGTGGCAAACAATGCTCGCTTCAGTTGGCATAACAAGTGATAACTTCCAGCTAGTGAATGTCGGATTTAACACCGTGCTCTCTTTGCTATCACATAGCGTGGATGCAATCGGCGCCTTTCGGAATTTTGAGGTTGTTCAGGTTGCGTTGCTGGGACATGAACCTGTTTTTTTCCCCCAGGAGGATTACGGTGTACCTGATACTAGTGAGATTATCCTCGTTACAAATCCGCAGCTGATCAAAGAGCGTCCAGAAACACTTCGCGCGTTTATTGCTGGCCTAGCTCGCGGGATCACTTTTACCAAGCAACACCCTCACGAAGCATTTGAGATCTTCCGGAATGCGAATCCAGAACTTGATGACACACTAAACCGCCAGGCTTACGAGATAACGCTTCCGTTCTATGCAGAAAGAGCAGGGAACAATACAGCGCAACAGTGGGAAAAGATGCAGACATACCTGTTGGAAAATGGACTAGTAGAAGACGTTGTTCCTGTTGACCAACTCTACACCGATCAATTCCTTAGCGATCCTTGAAGGAGAATGACTGATGAACGACAAGAAGATGGGCAGACTGGAAGTGATCACCGGTTGTATGTTTTCGGGAAAGACAGAAGAATTGATCCGTAGGCTGGAACGTGTACGAATTGCGCGCGGTAACCTCCTGTTGTTTAAGCCAACCATCGATGCTCGCTATAGCAAACAGGCAGTTGTCACGCATTATGGTCGCGAATTCGAATCACACTTGCTTGCTTCAGGCGCGGAAACACTTGAGCGATTAGAAGAAATAGTCGGAGCTGAAGCCCTCTGCGATGCTGCCGTTGTAGCTTTTGACGAGGGAAATTTCTTTTCTGATTGGCTTTCGGAACTGTGCGAGAAACTCGTACAACTAAAAAAGAGAGTAATCGTTGCTGGACTTGACCTCACCTTTTCCGGTAAGCCTTTCGGGCCGATGCCAACCCTGATGGCCCTTGCTGATCAAGTTGACAAGCTGCAAGCGGTATGTATCCAGTGTGGAGGAGTTGCCACTCGTAGTCAACGCCTAATCGACGGGATCCCCGCGCCTGCAAGTGATCCAATAATCAAGGTGGGTGGTATAGGTACTTATGAAGCTCGATGTCGAGCGTGTTATGAAAAACGCTGACTATCTCCTATCCTTTCTGCGCTCGGTTCGCGTGAAGAGGGTTTGAGGCCACCCTTGCCGCGCGGTTCATACTATGTAGGTCTCACCATCCTGGCAAATAAGCAGACCCTCTATCGGTAGCGGTTCCCCGCTCAGATGAGTCGCCAGAACAGTAGCTCCTTTCGCGCTCAACCGCTTGGCTAATCTGGAAACCGCGGGGGCATCCATGTGTCCTGTGTCGTCAGACTCAAAAGCGTGAGTAAACTCAGTCACTACCACATCTACTCCATCAAGGAGCTTATGCAGCTGCGCACATTCGCCCGTATCACCGGTGAAGGCAATCTCCCTATCCTTATAGGTAAAACGATAACCATAAGTCTCCGCCCCAAAGTGATTCAATCTAACCGCTCGAAACCCCAGCTCACCTGCTTGAAACTCCCCCTGCTCATCAACCTCCACAAAGGTTAGCGGAACTCGAGGAGCAATCCCTCTGCTCTTCAATTCCGGCCAAGACAAATCAAGTAGGCTTTCTGTTGCTTCCTTCATTCCCGAAGGGCCAATGATATACAAGGGGTCCGTTCGTTGATAGAGATAGCAATACAATAACAGAAGAAATGGAAGTCCGAAGAAGTGATCGGCATGACGGTGACTGATGAATATGTAATCAATTGCACGCACATCTTTGTTTAACCGATAGAGTTGCGGAATGCTTGTTGGCGGAAGACTGAGCATGATGCGATCATCAAGCAACAGGGAACTCCATAGCCGTTTTCCGCCTAGTGCAGCCCCGGAACCAAGACAAGTGACAGCAATCTTTCCCATTCTTCCTAGCTCAAACTATGTTTGGTCTTCCGCAGGCGTCGAGATAGCTCTTCCAGCATTGCCATCCCCACGTCCGGATTACGAGAGATGACACTCCTGATATCCCACTGTCTGAGCATAAGGCATGTTGTATCCTCAATAGCGATCACATCTGCTGAGCGTGGAGCGCCATCAAGAATGCACATCTCACCAAAAAATGCTCCAACGCCAAGCTTGGCGATTCCCTCACCATCTCGCGAAACCTGCGCACTCCCTGTGAGGACCAAGTAGAATCCCACTCCTGTACTTCCCTGAGCTACAATTGTCGACCCAGCAGTAAACTTCTTCTGGCTAGCTATTGCCAGGACTTCCTGCACCCCTTTTGCGCTTAGACGTGAAAAAAGCGGCGCCCGAATAAGCAACTTGACAAGCTCTTTCTTGTCCACGCTTCCTCCTCTGTGACGTTTGATATGCTGATTTGTCCCTTCATGGTATAATAACAGTAACCGAGGATTCAAGCTAGGGAGGCATGCGAAATGTCTTGGAGCACAACACTAAAGAATCGTCACCAGGTTCGTAATCAGATGGAAGCCGGGCAGGAGATCGCTGTCATGTTTAGCGACATCCGTGGCTTCACCTCCTATACTGCTCGAAGAGGAGACCATGCCGCCTACCAGCTCTCACAACTCCATACAGCCTTACTTAAGGAGAAAATCGAAGAGCAGGATGGTTTCATCGTCAAGACGTTGGGAGATGGGATCATGGCTGCTTACCCCAGGGCGACAAAGAGTATCCAGGCTGCCGTAAATATTCAGCAAGAGATCAGAGAACGCAATAAGGCATCCTCGGAAGAACCAATTGACATAGGAATTGGCCTCGCCACCGGTAGACCCATCATGAGCAACTTTGACATGATTGGTCACTCCGTCAACGTTTCTCAACGCGTCTCAAGCCTAGCCAAAGGCGGTCAGATCCTTGTAACCAAGCAAGTTCGTCAATCCACTCCTATCCCGGAAGGGTTTCGTTACCTTTCCATGGGAACTCGAGAACTGAAGGGCCTGGGAGCAGAAGAACTCTATGAGGTTGCATGGATGGCAGAGGTTGCACGGATTTCCGGCAAGAATGACAACGTAACCTTGGTCCTTACGAAGAAAGGAACAGTGGTAATAGAACTTGCAAAAGCAATACAAGCTGAGATATCGACAGCTAGAACTAAACTTGGAGCAGGTGTCAATGAAAACAATGGGGCACTCGGTGGGTTCCTGAAGAAGAGGATCTCCCGCTTTGCCGAATCAGCCATTCATAAATCACTTGCTATCATTGAGCGGGAGCACCCACTCAGTCACGTCAGGCTCTCGCTTGGAGGGAGGAAGATGGTCGTGCACCTGGGAAAAGTGCGATTCTCGCTTGAGGACGTCGATCGGCAGTCTGCTGAAGCCTTTCTTAGCAAGCTAGACGAGATCAAGAAGAAGATCGAGAAATAGCGCGAAGATTGACGGTGCGCAGGACTTTGGTGTCCGCGAACTTATAATGTGTAGAAATCCTCAGTAAGAAAGGAAGAATATATGAACTACGGCGTAGCGATAATTGGAGCAGGCCCAGGTGGCTATGTTGCTGCGATTCGAATGGCGCAACTGGGACTTAATGTCGTCCTGATCGAAGAGAAGAAACTCGGCGGTATCTGTCTCAACAAAGGATGTATACCCACCAAAGCACTCTATTCAGCAACAAAACTACTGGAAAGAACTCAAGATGCAAAGGAAATGGGGATTGACTTCGGTGTCCCGACGATCGATCTTGGCACACTTGCTTCCTGGAAAAGTGGAATCATCTGCAGAATGGTCACCGGAATCAAGACACTTGTTGAGGCAAACAACGTGACGCTCCTAGAAGCACGAGGAGTTCTTAATAAGTTCGCGCAGGTTGCTCTTTCCACCGGAGAGGTGATTGATGCTGAGCGAATCGTGCTTGCCACCGGGTCATCTCCAGTGGAGATCCCAGGCTTTTCCTTTGCTGATCCTCACATTTGGTCTTCTGACGATGCCCTGGCTCTGAGAGAGATTCCCCGTCGCCTCCTTGTGATTGGTGGCGGTGTAATTGGCCTGGAGCTTGCCACAATCTATAACCGCCTGGGAAGCAAGGTAACGATCTTAGAGATGATGCCCGAGATCCTCCCCGGTATCGAGATCGACCGTCGGGCAATTGCCACTTTGAAACGGTCACTCAAGACTCAAGGAATCATCGTTCGCGTGAACAGCGCCGCCAAATCCTATGAAGACACAATGGACGGCCTTACAGTCCATATGTCAACTGGCGAATCGGTCGCCACAGATCGCATCCTCCTCACGGTGGGACGTCGACCAAATTCAGCCAACATAGGTCTAGAAACTCTAGGAATCGAGACCGACCGCCGTGGGTTCATCGTAGTTGATAAGGCACTACGTACAAGTGCGTCCACTGTGTACGCAATCGGCGACCTTGTTCCTGGTCCAATGCTTGCCCACAAGGGATCAGCAGAAGCGCTGAAGCTTGCTGCTTCGTTCGTGGGTCACACTTACCCCCTCGACTATCAAGCGATTCCGCAGGCGATATTTACCGACCCCGAGGTCGCCTCAGTCGGTTTGTCGGAGGCGCGAGCAAAGGAGGAAGGTGAGGACGTTATCGTTGGCCGCTTTCCGTATGCTGCACTGGGAAAGGCGCAAGGGATGCGAGAGACACAAGGCTTCTTCCAGGTTGTCGCAGATGCCAAGAGCAAGCGTCTCCTGGGAGCGCAGATCGTAGGCGCGGAGGCATCGGCCTTGATCGCTGAGGCTGCGCTCGCCGTGCAGAACGGACTCTCCTTGGAAACGATCGCCGATACTGTGCACGCGCATCCGACCCTTCCTGAAGGGTTAAAAGAGGCAGCAGAGACAGCACTCGGCCGGGCAATTCACGCGGTCAACCGGTGACAGCGGACAGGATTACGGATTAACGGGGTAAGGGTTAAGCATGACAACTGCTTGCTTTTCGTAATCTGACGTATTCCGGGCCCAACCTCTGAAGGTAATAAGGTAATAAAGTTAGAAACGAATCTTGATTTCTTCCATAGCTGCAAGGTAAGATTCACTAGAGGTGAATTGCCATGAAGAAGAAACTTGGTACTACCCTGGAAGAGGAAGTCATCACCGAGCTGAAGATTCTGGCGGCCAAGGAGGACAAGAAGCTTTCGTGGCTCATTGAGGAGGCCCTTCGTCAGTATCTTGAGCGAAAGCAAGGGCGGGTGGTGAAGAGAACTAAAGGTAGATTGAGGGCTTCACGCCAGGTTGTCCAAGCTATCTTGAAGGAAGATGAGTTCTATGGCGCCTGAAGAGAAGGCGCTCCCACTTCCAGAGTTGCCCACCGGGCGAACCATCTTCATTGACGCTAATATCTTTATCTACCACTTCGCCGGCCTGTCGCAGGAGTGCTCGAACTTTCTGGAGCGTTGCGAACGAGGAGAGCTTTGGGGCGTCACCGCAGTGCATATTCTGTTGGAAATCCTGCACCGGTTGATGATGATCGAGGGTGTGACCAAGGGGTTGGTGACGTCGGGGAACCTGGCAAAGAAGCTCCGGAAGAAGCCCAGTGTGGTGAAGCAACTTGCCGATTGTCAGACCCAGACCGAGGCCATCTTAGAAATGGGCATCGAACTGGTAGGATTAACCTCAGATGCCCTGAAGATTAGCTATCCTTATCGCCGCCGGGACGGCCTTTTGGTCAACGACTCTCTCACAGCGGCTGTAATGGAGGCGGAAGGAATCTTGGATCTCGCCACTGCCGGTCCCGATTTCACACGAGTGAAGGGACTTCGAGTTTATAGCCCCTTGGACCTTGCTGAAAGGTGAGACCACCAGCTCTCTTCTCGATGGACAGTACTTGTCCCAGGGACATACACTTACTTTCCTGTTCAGTGTTTGGCGTCGGGCGCAGGTTCCGACGCAACGAACGGTCCACGTATTCTTGTGTCGTATTCTGACAGGCAGACACGCAGGAAAACATCTTCTTCATTCCTTTTAACCGCAGAGTACGCAGAGGAAACCAAGAACAGGGTGAAACCTAAGTATGTCTCTTGGCACCAAAATACCTTCTAACCACCGAGGTCGCGGAGAACACAGAGGAAATCTCTTGTTTTGGTCTCTGCAATCATATTATGGTTTTGTCTGCAAACTAAAGAACATGCCTTTCTCCGCGATTTCCGTGCCCTCTGTGGTTAAGTAGTTATTAGTTATCAGAAAAGGAAGCTTTTAGCTATCAGCCTTCAGCGATCAGCTCGCGATTCCTTACTCAACCAATCGACCAATCTCGTACTCAACTGCTTCACCCAACGAACCCAACGAACTCAATGAACCCTACGAACCCTTGTTACCATTCAACCAAAAGAGATACATCTTCCATATGCTTATTAGGACGATCTTCCTGCTACTTCAGCTGTCCAATAACATTCACTCCGCCAACGGCGATTGTTGGGGTGTCGAGCATACCGTGAATGCATCTTCTGTCATTACCAAGACCAATCAAACTGTCCTTTAGGAGAGCGTAGGCATTCCCTGCGATCATCGTATTCTTTACTCGACCCACAATCTTTCCACGTTCGATCTTGAACGCTACTGCCACGTTATTTGAGAATTGGCCGCTGATTATATTTCCTTGGCCCAAGCCAAGAACGCTCTCTACCAACAGTCCTTCATCTATCTTGGCGACTATCTCCTCCTGTGAATGGGTACCAGAGCTGATAGTAACGTTGCTCATCTCTATTCTTGGAGGGTTACGAAATCCGCCTCTTGACCCGTTGCCTGTCGACTCCACTCCAGCAAGGGAGGCGGCGCGCAGATCATACACAAAGCCCTCAATTACCCCACTGCTAACAAGCGGCGTATGTGTAGTAGGGATTCCCTCATCATCGAAGCTACTGCTTCTTACTGCATGAGGAATTGCTCCATCATCTGTTATCGACAGATCGGTACTAAAGGCCGTTTCCCCGATGCGTCCCTTAAGTGGTGATGTACCCATAAATACCGACTTACCGTTGAATCCAACAATAAGAGGAAGCAGAAGACAAATTGCGCCGGCAGGGCTAAACACAACCGGAAGACTCTTCGACGCTGTTGGCACAATCCTCTCACCCCAATGCAGTTGTTGAATAAGGCTGTTCGCAATCCGATCCACCTGTAACTCGCCGAGGTAACTTGCTTGAGATTGTTCAGACAGGAGGAAGATGTCGCCCTCTCTTGCTTTCTTGATATCAACCGACAGCAGAATGCGAGTCCTTTCCTCTTCGACATCAACCCCCGAAGTATTAGTGAGTTTGACCGTTTCCACTACCTTGTTGATCGACAGATTGATATCCACTTCTGAAGAAACTCTCTCCAATCTCGTAAGTAAATCTTGTCCAAGTTCAACCAGATCGGTTTCTGAGAGCTCGACAATTGCTGGATCGTATGTATCAACAGATGGGTGATCTTCTTGCGCTGGAAACGCAAGGCTCACCTTCTCCCCAAAGGTAGCGGTAGCAAGCGCCGCGCCAACCAATCCACGTGTATCCTTAACGTTGGTTGTAGTAGCAAAACCAACTCTTCCGTCATCAATAACCCTTAACGCGAGTCCTTCGAGTTCTTCGCTCTTGATCGATTCCAGCTTTCCAGAACGAAACTTGACGGGAAGCGTTCGAGTTTGCAGGTGATAAAGCTCGCCTTGTCTTCCTTTGAGTTCTGCTAGAAAGGAGTTCATTACTTGCCTCCTATCGTCACATTTGTGATCCGGACATGTGGTGATCCATCAGTCACTGGAAGAGGAGATTGTCCCCCCTTTCCGCATCCACCAGATCCACCATAGAGCTCCTTGTCATCGCCGATCATGTCAATGTCTCGAAGTGTCTCAAATACATTGCCTGTAAGCACAACGTCCTTGAGCATCTCTCCTAGTTCACCATTCACGATCTCATAAGCATATGCCGCGGAGAAAGTAAACTGTTCAAACATAGTCTGCCCTCCATATGCCTTAATTGCATATATACCCTTATCTATCCCTGCCAACATTTCGTCGAAGCCACATACGCCAGCATCAATGTAGGTATTGGTCATACGCACTATTGGCTCGTATTCGTAGGAAATAGCACGAGCATTACCTGTTGGAATAGCTCCCATCTTTTTCGCTGTTTCGCGCGAGTGTAGCAAGCTAGTCAAGATTCCGTTCTTGATCAGGTAGGTCTTCGCTCGCGCCACGCCTTCATCGTCGTATGGGATATTCCCTCGCAGTCCTGGAACATATCCATCATCAATCACATTTAGCTCATTGTTCCCAAATCGTTTCCCAAGTGTCATGATCTTCGCCATTCGCTCGTTCTTGAATAGGGAGTCTGCCTCACAACCATGTCCAAATGCCTCATGAATGAACACCCCGGCAAGGCCGGGATCAAGTATTACTGTATATTTCCCGCCATCAACCGATCGGGCACTAAGCAGATCCACCGCACGCTTTGCGGCATTGGTAGCTTGTTCCTCTCGACCAAGGACAAACTCGAAGCCAGCAGCACTGCCCAATGTTTCAAAGCCCTGTTCGATATTCGTTTTCCCAGCACTCGCTACCGCCACTAACAGCAATGTAATGTCAGGGACTTGCTGTACGATAAACGTTCCTTCAGAGGTTGCGAGAGTAACCTCACGGAATGAGTCGGTATAACGAGCGCTGGTAGAAACAACTCTCTTGTCATGAGATAGAAGAATGCGATTGTAGGAGGCGATCAACTCCTTCTTCTCCCTTAGGGATACATCACGAAAGTCCCGCTCAAGCTCTGCGTGAACTGTCTGTTGAACAACCGGAACTTCTGCTAGCGCTGCTGCTTCACTGCTGTGTTGTCCAACTAGGCTAGCCATACGTTCCGCTTCTTGTATCTTCTGCCGCAATTGGGAGATATCGTTCAACACTGCGATTCCCCAGCCGCCTTCTTTCAAGCATCGCACAATCCCACCCAATTCACTGGACGATTCCAGGTTCTCTAGTTTGTCTTTTTGGAATTGCACTTGGTTACGCACCTCGTGGTCTATGCGTATCTCGGTGTAATCGGCCTCGCTTCCTGCAATTGCCTGCAGTAGAAGCTCTTTCTCATTCACAAGCCAACCTCCTTTTCTGCGGTTTCTCATTCTACTGGGGAGCTATCTTCAAGGGCAACTAACGGATCGCGTGATTGGCGGAGTGCGTATTACGCAGGATTTAGGGTTACATCTAGGGCAAGCAAGTGTGCTTTGGGAGTAAGATCCTGGGAAATCCAACTGATCTATCACTCACTTCCCTGGACACTGAGCGATAACAGCTGGATCTATTCCCTTGTTCCCGTATGCCTTGTCGAAATGCCTGGAGAACTCGCCAGCGAGCTTTGAGGCGCGCCGGTCATAAGCCTGCTTATCCTCCCAAGTGTTCCTCGGGTTCAAGATCTCAGGGGATGGAATACCAGGACATGTTTGCGGCACAAGTATATGGAATGTCTTGTCCTCGATACATTCCACGTCTTCTAACTCCAGAGAGACCGCGGCGTGAACCATCGCTCGTGTAAGATCAATGTCGATGCGCTTGGAGACTCCATATGGACCTCCACTCCATCCAGTATTCACCAAGTAGACACTCGTTCCGTATCTCTCCATTCTTTCACCGAGCATTCCCGCGTAGACATCGGGATTTCTCGGCATGAATGGCTCACCAAAGAACCGAGAGAAGGTTGTCTGGGGTTCAATAATCCCTGTCTCTGTGCCAGCGAGTTTGCTCGTATATCCCATCAAGAACCAGAGCATCGCCTGTTGTCGAGAAAGCTTGGAGATAGGAGGAAGAACGCCATTAGCATCGGCGGTGAGAAAAAGGATTGTCTTCGGGGGCGATCCCTTAGATGACCGCTTGACATTGGAGAGGTATCTCAGTGGGTATGATGCGCGTGAGTTCGGGGTAAAGCGATCATCATGCAGATCAAAAGTCCCATTAGGATAGACCATTGCATTCTCTATAATCGCTCCATGCTTACGGTAATCATCGTTGTGCATAACGGCTTTGTGGATCTCTGGCTCTTTCTCTGGGTCAAGATCAATTAGCTTCGCGTAGCAGCCGTTCTCAAAGTTAGCTATTCCTTCTTCGCTCCAACCATGTTCGTCGTCACCAAGAAGAGCGCGTCGCGGATCAGCGGATAGCGTCGTCTTCCCCGTACCAGAAAGCCCCAGAAGCAGGGCTATATCACCGTCCTTCCCTTCGTTTGCAGAGCAATGGAGAGGAAGAATACCTTCAGCCGGTAAGAGGTAATTCATCACTGTGAACATTAGCTTCTTCACTGAGCCGCCATAGGCGGAACCATACACAATCCCGATTCGGCGATCGAAATCCATCGCAATCACCATCGTCGTAGTTCCACCAATTCGCGGATCGATTCGCAGCCGGCCATCATAGCGCAGCGGATCAAGTTTATCATGGGGAAGCACAAGAATGGTGAACGGTCGATTGAAGAAGACGCTTCGCGAGACATCCTCAGGAACAGGACGAAACATATTGTCCGTAAATAGTACAGTAAGGGCCTGATTAGTAATCGTTCTTACCGGTAAGGCATAAGAGGAATCTGCTCCGAGAACACGGTCCGTAGTATAGATTTTCTCCTTCCTCTCAAGAGAGGTAAGTGCGTCCTCCAGCACCATTTCAAATGTCTCTTCATCAATGGGGATGTTGTTTGGGGAATCCCAATCGATATTTCCTTCGCTTCCTCTTCGCTTGACAATAAGGGTATCCTTGGGGCTCCTGCCGGTCGAGACGACTGGTGTCCAGCATGCAAGTGCTCCGCAGGCCGCAATCATTGCCTCCTTATTGCGAACCGCCTCCTCGATCATGTTCTTTCTTGCTGGGTTATTCACAACGACCGATCGCCTGAGCAGTTTGCGAACTTGTTCCTCTGAATCCATATTCATATCTCCCCTTGGTCTCCTGTGTGTATCGTGCCAGGAATAATCCTGGAATATCGACCGGCAAATCATACCCAATAGAGGGGCAAAATGCAGCGAAGAATAGCACTATTCTTCTACTATTCTCTTAGAAGCGAATCCCGAGATTGTCGTTCCGTTGCAGAACGGCAATCAGGTAAGAAGAGAAGTCAACAGTGACAGAGGAAATGCCCTCGCCAACCAAGATCATACCTTTCTTGAGGACGTTGTAGGACTGCTCGCCAAATATCACGAGTAGAGTTAGAGGCTTGTTCGCTGCCCTCTAAGTATCAGGAAGCGAACAAGCAATAGAACAGGGATTATCTCCAGCCTTCCGATCCACATGTTAAAACATAGCGCCAACTTACCCAACGTTGACATCTCGGGCCCGGTAATTCCAATCGATAACCCAACGTTACCTTGGGCGCTTGCTACTTCGAAAAGTGCATCGGAAAGAGTAAAATGCGCGGGAGACGTCTGCAAGATCACAATCACTCCCACTGCCAGGAAGACAAGCCATAGCAGTGTAATCATAGCGGCATTTTGTAGCTGGTCCGGAATCTCGCTTTGATCGAGTGTGGTCGACCCAACCTTAAATGGAACAATCGCGTCGCTCGGGGAGAGTATCTTGCGGAATCGCCACTGTGCCCCCTTAATCAAGACCAACGCGCGGATTATCTTAACTCCACCGGCAGTTGACCCGGCTGCCCCCCCAAGGAACATCGCGGCAGCAAGAAGGACTTTTGCCGTATCACTCCAGCCCCCCATATTCGCTGTCTGAAACCCAGTGCATGTTAGTGCTGAAATGAATTGGAAGCCTGAATACCGCAGTGAACTAAGAAGCCCCAATGATCCCATATTCTCCAACAGCAAGAAGACAACACCTCCGGCGAGGAATAGGAAAAGGCATCGTGTCTGGAAATCCCGCCATAGGATCATCCCTTTCCCTCTCATGAGCTGGTAATGCACAGCAAAACTGATCGCCCCAAAGAACATAATTGGTAACAGTACCAGCTCAATGGCAACGTTGTTATAGGAAGCAATGCTATTTGCGGTTACAGTGAATCCACCGGTGGATATCCCGGTCATAGCATGATTGATTGCCTCCCAAATTGGCATCCCTGCTCCCCATAGAACAACTACACTGATAAACGTATATAATGCAAAGATCCACCACATTGTGCGCAACGTGGACACAATGCTTGGATGGATCTTTTCTCCGTGCGCTTCAGCGTAGTACAAACTATGAGTGCCTGACCCCGGGCGTGGACCAACAATAATCGTTAACATCAAAACGATTACACCCATTCCACCGACCCATTCAATGAAACTTCTCCACCACTGAAGTGTCTTGGGTAATAGATTAGGTTGTGAGGCCATGGTCAGCCCAGTTCCTGTGTACCCCGATACTGACTCGAAGAAAGCGCTCAACGGATCCCTGACGTAGAAATGGGTCTCAGAGCCAATCCCGCTGGGCTGCGCTAAAAATGTAGTAAGGATAAACGTAAGCGACCCTATTGCCGCGACAAGGAGCCA
>DAOVAR010000017.1 GCA_030670905.1 Candidatus Bipolaricaulota bacterium | reverse complement strand
TCTGGTCCTGTTGGCGCGCAGATATATATCACACCTCGTTTGGATGCGGTTGTTGCAGGGGCGCAGATGGAGGCTGAGCGCTTACATGATGAATACACTGGAGTAGATCACCTTATCCTGTCGATTAGTCGAACAACCGATCGAGCCCTAAAGCGCGTACTTGACCGACATCAGATCAGCGTGGAGTCAATTTACACTGCGCTGCGCAGTGTGAGAGGAGAACAACGGATAACAGATCAATCATCGGAGGAACGCTATCAAATCCTGAAGAAGTACTCCACGAACCTCACAGAAATGGCTAGCCGCGGGGAGTTGGACCCGGTGATCGGGCGCGAGGAGGAGATTCGTCGCATGGAACAGATTCTTTCTCGCCGCCGCAAGAACAACCCTGTTCTCATTGGTGAGCCAGGCGTTGGCAAGACAGCTATTGTTGAAGGCTTGGCTCAGAAAATCGTCGCGGAAGAGGTTCCTGATACCTTGCGCGGAAAGGAGATAGTCAGCCTAGACATTGCTGCGATGGTTGCGGGATCCAAGTTTCGTGGTGAGTTCGAAGATCGGTTAAAAGCAGTAATCAAGGATATTAAGGCCTCTGCCGGGAAAACAATAGTTTTCATAGATGAGCTGCACACCATAGTCGGAGCTGGAGCGGCTGAAGGGGCAATCGATGCTTCCAACATGCTGAAAGAGCCGCTATCACGTGGGAAGTTTCAACTGATTGGAGCAACTACCCTTGATGAATATCGTGAACACATTGAGCGGGATTCTGCCCTTGAGCGACGCGTTCAAAAGGTGTTTGTGCGCGAGTCTACTCCGGAAGAGACCGTAGAGATCTTAAAAGGCTTACGAGGGAAGCTGGAAGAGCATCACCATGTGAGAATCAAGGATGATGCGCTTCACGCGGCGGCAAAACTCTCCGAGCGCTACATCGCCGAACGCTTTCTTCCAGACAAGGCGATCGATCTTGTTGATGAGGCGGCCAGCCGGATACGAGTGGAAGGAAGCAAAGATGATGTAACTGAAGAACAGATTGCAGCGGTAGTTTCTCAGTGGACTGGTATCCCCGTCAGCCGAATGCTGGCGCAAGAAAGAACGCGGCTTATCAAGATGGAGGAGCTTCTTCATGAGCGTGTCATTGATCAAGAAGAGGGTGTGCGTGTCATTGCGGAAGCGGTGAGGCATTCGCGTGCCGGGTTTGCAGATCCTCATCGGCCGATCGGTACATTCTTCTTTCTTGGGCCAACGGGAGTAGGAAAAACGGAGCTTGCTAAAGCACTTGCCGCTTTCCTGTTTGACAGCGAAAGTGCACTTCTTAGGATTGACATGTCCGAGTACATGGAGCGCCACGCTGTTGCGCGTTTGATTGGTTCTCCCCCTGGCTATGTGGGATACGAAGAGGGTGGTCAGCTTACGGAAGCAGTCAGACGGCGCCCTTATCAGGTAGTTCTGTTTGATGAGGTGGAAAAGGCACATCCGCAAGTAATCAATATTCTCCTGCAGCTTCTTGATGAAGGGAGGCTAACTGATGGACATGGTCATACCGTCGATTTCCGGCACACGATCATCATCATGACTTCCAATGTGGGGAGTGAGCACTTTGCTACTGACGAGGCAGAAGAGGTGATCCACGAACGGATTCAGGAGGACCTGAAACGCACGTTTCGCCCAGAGTTTCTGAACCGAATTGATGAGATTGTTATTTTTCACTCGCTTTCGGAAGAGAACATTCTGAAGATCGTTGATCTCAAAATCGCCAAGTTAAGTGAACGTCTTCTTGAGCAAGAGATTACACTTATTCTTACTGATGAAGCGAGAAAAGTCCTTGTCAAAGAAGGATACAATCCCCATTATGGTGCGCGGCCGCTGGAGCGAGCGCTGAAACGTTTGGTGGAGAATCCACTTGCAGCGAAGGTTATCTCTGGTGAGATTAGTGCGGGAAATCATGTTAGTATCGATGCTGCAGCGATGGCCAATGCACTTGTGATTCGCCAGCAGGACAGCAACAACTGAGCTTATTAGCTTGCAGCGCTGACCATTTCGAGTAGGATCTATTCTACATGGAGCAGTTAACGACGTGGTTATGGCGATATCGAGGGAGAGTGTTTGCCGGATTCATTGCGCTATTGATGGTAGATGGAGCCGGGCTTCTGATCCCTTTGGTGATCCGAGACGTGATCGATCGACTCTCTCGCGGAGAGACGGGATTCCTTCGCGGCGGTATTTACATTGTTCTGATCGCAATTGTAGCAATGAGCTTTCGCTTTCTGTGGCGTTACTTTCTTATCGGGACTGCGCGAAGGATTGAACGAGACTTGCGAGAGCGGCTTTACGAACACCTTCTGATCCTTTCTCCCTCATTTTACAATGAGCATAAGACTGGCGAGCTGATGGCCCATGCTACCAATGATATCGATGCGGTCAGCCGAGCATGCGGGTTTGGAGTGCTTACAATAGCGGATCCTCTCCTTATGATCCCAGTCTCAGTTGGGATTATGCTCTCGATTGAACCGCGCCTTACCCTGTATGTACTGATCCCGTTGCCGATTCTGACTTTGTTCATGCTTGGATTTGGGAAGCTAATTCACCGACGATTCGAAGCAGTACAGGCAGCCTTCTCTAAGGTGATGGAAAAGGTGCGGGAGGATGTTGCCGGAATTCGTGTGTTGAAATCTTTTGTTCAGGAGAAAGGAACAAATTTGGGGTTTAACCAGACGAGTCAGTTGCTGGTCGACAAGAACATGTCCCTCGTCCGTGTGTGGGGAATCTTCCATCCACTAATCGAGCTTTTAGGCGGGGCCTCTTTAGGAATTGTTCTCTGGCTTGGAGGGCGCAGCGTCATTATGGGAACGATCTCCCTTGGAGATTTCGTTGCATTAACCCAGTACGTTGTCATGCTTGTCTGGCCGATGATCTCGCTGGGGATAGCGGTAAATGTCGTACAGCGGGGGCGCGCCTCGCTGGGGCGAATCAATCGTCTCCTTGCTGTGCCTCCAGCAATTACTGAGCCCCAGGCGCCGCAACAACTCGGTGATACGCGGATCGAAATCGATAATCTTACCTTCAGCTATCCCGGACAAAACCACAAGAGAATCGAGCCTAGCCTTAGAAACATCGATCTAACAATTGAATCGGGGACAACCCTTGGGGTTGTTGGACTGACCGGAGCCGGGAAAAGCACCCTTGCTCATTTGATACTGCGCGTGTTTGACCCGCCAACGGGAAGCATACGAATTGGGGGGACCGATGTGCATCAACTCTCACTTAGTGGGCTGCGGCGGGCGATTGGATTTGTCCCACAAGACCCCTTTCTCTTCTCCTATACGATTCATGAGAATATTGCCTTTGGGAATCCAGAGGCATCTGTGGGCGAAGTTGAGCGAGTGGCTCGGCTAGCTGGAGTACACGATGAGATCTGTGAGTTTCCCAAGAAGTATCAGACGATTGTTGGGGAGCGCGGCATTTCTCTCTCTGGAGGGCAGCAGCAGCGTGTGGCAATCGCCCGTGCCCTTCTCCTTGACCCAAAGATCCTCATTCTTGATGATCCTCTCTCCGCAGTTGACGCAGAGAAGGAAGAACTTGTCCTTGCGAATCTGCGTAAGTTCTTCAGCCAAAGAACAGTCCTTCTAATCGCGCATCGCATCTCTGCCGTGATGCGCGCCGATCGGATCATCGTTCTTGATCACGGGAGCATCATAGAATCGGGCGCGCATGATGAGTTGATTAGGCTGGGCGGGACATATCACCATATTTGGCGTTTGCAGCAGGCAGAGAAGGAGGTGTCTTCCTGACTCACGATAGTGACGAGATCTTAGGAAAGGCGTTTGACCTTCGTCTGATGCGACAGCTCCTGCGGTTTCTTGTTCCGTATAAAGGTTTGCTGCTGGTGTGTGTTGTTCTGATTCTTGTTCTTACCGGAATACAGATCGGAATTCCATACCTTTCCAAGATGGCGATCGACAATTACATGATCCCTCCGCTTGGGATCGTTTCCCTTTCAGAGCCTCCGTCGTCCGCCAATTTCATCTCGCTTGGAGATAAGCGCTACCTGATTGATCTTCGTCTGATCGATAGAGAGACGCGAGAAGCTTGGGAAGCTATGGGCGTGCTCTCTCGCGAGCGCTATCTGTTTGTTGCTGAGGATAGTTCGCATGCTTCGATTGCGATACGCAACCAACAGGCATTCACCCAAGTAGCTGGGGGGTATATTGTTGATCAGGAATCGCTGCGCAAGGTTCCTTCTCGTGACCTGGTTGTGCTTCGAGACTCAGCAATTGCTGGTGTGGTGCGGATTGCTAGCCTTTTTGCCTTTGCGCTTCTGGCCCGATTCCTATTTGCCGCTTTTCAGGTGTATCTTCTCCAACTTGCTGGACAGAAGGTGATGTACGACATGCGCCAGCAGATTTTTGCCCATGTCCTTCGCCTGCCGGTGTCGTACTTCGATCGCACGCCGGTGGGAAGGCTTGTTACGCGCGTAACAAACGATGTTGCGGCGATTAACGAGATGTTTACGTCAATGCTTGTCAACCTGTTCCGCGATGTCTTTTTGGTTATTGGTGTTCTGTCGATTATGTTTGGTCTCGAATGGCGGCTTGCATTTGTTATCCTTGCCCTCTTTCCAATTATCGTGTTTGCCGCATTCCGGTTTCGAAACCGTGTACGCAGTGCCTATCGCGAGGTTCGCCAGCAGATCGCCAAGCTGAACGCCTATCTCCAAGAGTCGATCTCTGGGATGCGCATCATACAAGTTTTTGTGCAAGAACGTAAGGCGAATAAACGTTTCGCAGCGATCAACCGCGACAAGTATCTTGCAAGCATGAAACAGATGGTTATCTTTGCGGTTTTCCGCCCATTGATGAGCTTTCTGAGCTCGTTTGCCGTAGCTCTTGTTATCTGGTATGGAGGGCGGAATGTCCTGGGCGGAGGGCTTTCCTTAGGCGCATTGACTGCATTCATCCAGTATGTGCGGATGCTCTTCAATCCGATTCTTGAACTCTCCCAAGGGTATAACATTCTTCAGGGAGCGATGGCTGCTGCTGAGCGGATCTTTCTTCTGCTTGAAGAGCCCGAAGAGAAGCACGGCACAGGGAAAACCTTGGCTCGCTGTCGCGGTAGGATTGAGTTCCGCGACGTCTGGTTTGCCTACAATGAGGGAGAGTGGGTTCTAAGGGGAGTGTCGTTTAGCGCAGCTCCAGGTGAGCGGGTAGCAATTGTTGGGTTTACTGGGTCAGGGAAAACAACGATCATCCGCATTCTCCTTCGTATGTACCCAATCCAAAAAGGGGAGATCCTTCTTGATGGTGTTCCGATTGAAGAGATTGAGCTATCCTTTCTCCGCTCTCAAATGGCTGTTGTATTGCAAGATGTTTTCCTTTTCTCGGGGGATATTATGGACAATATCCGACTGAGAACAGACATCCCGGAAGAAGAAGTGGTAAGTGCAGCGCGCTTCGTCAGCGCGCACTTTGTGGAAAATCTGCCTGACAAATACCACACCGAGGTTAAGGAACGTGGGGTTACCTTGTCCATTGGGCAACGTCAATTGCTTTCGTTTGCCCGTGCTGTGGTGTTCAAACCACACGTTTTGGTGTTGGATGAAGCGACGGCGAGTATTGATTCGCACACCGAAAGCCTCATCCAGAAGTCGCTGGGGAAGATCATGAGTGGGCGCACGTCTATCGTTGTTGCCCACCGGTTGTCTACCATCCGTGAATCGAACAAAATCGTCGTTTTACACGAAGGACGGATTGTTGAACAAGGCAGTCATCGCGAGCTGCTTGCCCAAGATGGTCTGTATGCCACACTCCATAACCTTCAGTTTGCCGAAGGCAGTGAAAACGTTCCGGCCCATGGCGAAAATCCCTAATTACTGTATCTTGTGAGGTTGGCAATTTGTTTTCCTCCCATTATTATGCGAGGGTTCTTGGCCTGATCGCTTGTTATCATTGGAAAACCAAAGAGCTTGACAACACTGTGTTGGCCTGTTAGGATTCGTGTCACAGCAGGAGGAAGACGTGATGCAAGTTCAGGCTACTATCTTGGAGGTAACAGCAGCTAGGAAAGTCCTTTATCACTACTTTATTTGGATGTTGTAGGTCGCCTGGCAGGAGTTCTGCAAACTGCTAGTAGGCCTGGAAACCGGAAGTCCAAGGACTTGCGGTTTTTGTTTGTCTGTAAGGAGGAAAGCGTGCTTGTGGTTAACAATCTTTCAAAATGCTTTGGAGGGCTGCGCGCGGTGCATTGTTGTTCGTTTACTGTTGATTCGGGGACGATTACCGGGTTGATCGGACCGAACGGGGCAGGAAAGACGACAGTATTCAATCTTCTCACTGGGTTCTCCAATCCCGACAAGGGGACGGTCCACTTCTGTGATGAGGAGATCACCGGCCTCCCCCCACATCGCGTCTTCAAAAAGGGGATCGCAAGGACTTTCCAGATTCCGCGCGAGTGGAAGGCGATGACGGTAGTAGAGAACTTGATGCTCGTACCGACCGAACAACTTGGTGAACGAATTTGGAATCCCTTCCTACGCCGTCGACTGGTGCGCAAGCAAGAGCACGCGATCCGGGAGAGAGCACACGAGGTCCTGGCATTTCTAGAACTGACAGAGCTTAAAGATGAGTACGCGGGCAGCCTCTCCGGTGGGCAGAAGAAGCTACTCGAATTGGCCAAAACGATGATGGGCAAACCCAAACTGGTCTTGCTCGATGAGCCTGGTGCCGGGGTGAACCGCACTCTCCTAAGACGTCTGGCCGATTCGATCAATCGCCTGTGCACGGAGAAGAAGACGACCTTCCTGTTGATCGAACACGACATGGATTTCGTGATGAAGCTCTGCAACCCAGTGATCGTGATGAGCGAAGGGCAGAAACTTGCTGAGGGGACACCAACAGAGGTGCAGAAGAAACAAGAGGTGCTCGACGCCTACCTTGGGGGTCAATATGTCGCTGTTGACAGTTAACGCGGTCACAAGCGGCTATGGAGACATGGAGATTCTTCATGGGGTCTCCATTGAAGTGGGGGCTGGCAAGATCGTTACGGTGATCGGCCCAAATGGAGCCGGCAAATCGACCCTGATGAAGACGATCTTCGGCCTGCTCACACCGACCGCGGGACAGATTACCTTCGCGGAAAAGGAGATTACAGGGCTTTCCCCTGACCTGGTCGTGCGGCGGGGCATGGCATACGTGCCCCAAGTAGAGAATATCTTCCCCTCGCTCACCGTGAATGAGAACCTGGAGATGGGGGCGTTCATCCTCACCGATGACTTCAGTGGACAGATGGAGGAGATCTATCAGCTCTTTCCAATCTTAAACGACCGTCGAAAGCAACGCGTGGGGAAAATGAGCGGAGGTGAACGACAGATGGTGGCGATGGGACGGGCGCTGATGCTCGATCCGAAGCTACTGATGTTAGACGAGCCCTCCGCCGCCCTGGCTCCGAATCTGGCAGCGACGATCTTCGAGCGGATTGTCGCCATCAACGCGAGCGGTGTAGCGATCCTCATAGTGGAGCAGAACGCCAAGGAGTCCTTGAAGGTATCCGACCGTGGCTACGTCTTAGCCAGTGGTCGAAACCGCTTCGAAGATACAGGTGAAAACCTATTAGCCAACCAGGATGTGGGACAGCTCTACCTCGGTGGGTAGGGAGAATAAATGGACATACTATCAAGAATTCCACAGTTGCTCGTATACGGCGTCATCTCGGGGAGCATCCTTTCCCTGGGCGGGATCGGTGTCTCTCTCATCTACAGCATTATTGGCTTCTCCAACTTTGCCTACGGAGACATGATGGCGCTCGGAGCCTACATCGCTCTCGGGCTATTCAGCCTATTCGTCTCCTGGAGTATTCCCAACACACCCTTAGGACCTCTCTCGTTCGGCTTTGGGTTCATCCTAGCCGCTATCTTCGCAATAGGGCTGACGGCCGTGGCGGTAGTCTTGATCGACCGTATACTCTTCAACCGGTTGCGTAGCCATTCGTCGGTCATCCTGATGATGTCTTCGATTGGGGTCGCGCTGGCATTGAGGAACATCCTCCAGTTCTTCTGGGGCCCCCAGCCACACTACTACATAGAAAGGATTCAAATAGCGACCGTAATTCCAGGGCTGGGAATAAGGATCAAGCCCGATC
The DNA here is from genome assembly GCA_030670905.1 of Candidatus Bipolaricaulota bacterium. Taxonomy (GTDB): domain Bacteria; phylum Bipolaricaulota; class Bipolaricaulia; order UBA7950; family UBA9294; genus JAUVYF01. Next base: position 12,289 of record DAOVAR010000017.1, on the reverse strand, counting down.
AGGTGTTTATCATTCTCGTAACCATCGTGCTCGTCGTGTTAGTACATGCATTTCTCAAGTACACCAAGATGGGGAAGGCGATGCGGGCGACCGCGGATAACAACGCACTTGCTCGCGTTACAGGGATCAATACCGATCGGGTGATCGTGTGGACCTGGGTGATTGGGGGAGCGCTGGCAGCGACCGCCGGCATTCTGGCGGGGATCGAGAACAAGTTCATCACTCCGGAATTGGGGTGGCAGATGCTCCTATCGATCTTCGCGGCGGTAGTCCTGGGCGGAATCGGCAACCCGTACGGGGCGATCGTCGGAGGGATGGTGATAGGGATCACCGAAGAAGTTTCGACCGCGTTCATCCCTACGGGCTATAAACCGGCGGTGGCCTTCATCATCATGATTCTCATGCTGATAGTGAAGCCAACCGGATTGCTGGGGAAGAGGCGATAATGGATACACTCATTGGAATCATCAATTACGTTGTCTTCTTTGCCATCACCGCAGGTACTTATGGAATTCTTGCACTTGGGCTTAACATTCAGTGGGGGTATACCGGCCTGTTCAATATTGGAATCGCTGGCTTCTACGCACTAGGAGCTTATGCCGCAGCCCTGGTCTCCGGTCCACCACCAAGCGCATGGGACGGTCGGATTTTCGGGGGATTTGAGCTGCCTTTTCTCGCTGGATTGCTGGCTGCGGCCGTTGTTTGCGGAATTGTCGCTTTCCTAATTGGCATTCCCACTCTGCGTCTCAGATCGGATTATCTCGCGATTGCCACGATTGGGATCGCGGAGACGATTAGATTAGTGCTAAAGAACGAGTCCTGGCTTACAAACGGCGTGTGGGGGCTTCAGCAAATCCCTTCACCGTTCTATGATCCGATCCACGGAGGAGTCAAGGCATTCTTGGGCAATCACCCTGATTTACAGGGATGGATACATGGCCTGTTTTCCAAAGCATATAACTGGTTTTATCTCTTTTTGGTTCTTGCTATTCTTTTTGTCCTCTATCTCATTGTAGAACGACTTGTGAACTCCCCTTGGGGACGCGTGTTAAAGGCGATCCGTGAAGACGAGGATGCCGTTGCGATGTCCGGCAAGAACACCTTCTCCTTCAAGCTACAGGCGCTCGTGCTGGGGGCGATGATCATGGGGATCGGTGGTGGCGTATATGCCTACTACGCTCGCTTCATCTCGCCCGCCTCGTTCAAGCCTCTCTACGGAACCTTTCTCGTATGGGTGATGTTGATCTTAGGAGGAAGCGGGAACAACAGAGGGGCTATTCTGGGGAGCTTTGTCGTATGGGGAATCTGGGCAGGGACCGATTTTCTGACAGAATACTTTCCCTTCTCCGCCACTCAGGCCGCCTCTCTCCGCATTATCATCATTGGAGTACTGTTGGAAGCGATCCTCCTCTGGCGACCACAGGGGCTGCTGCAGCGCGAACGTAAACCTTCAAAAACGCCATAAAGAGCGATCGGCTCTTTGTCGTTTCTAGTGGGTAGTGACCTCCAAGTTCGGTTCGCACGGGAGGGATGGCAAAGAGAATTCACCACGAAGAGCATGAAGGAGTCAGAAAAAAGGGGCTGCCTGATAAGGCAGCCCCAGAAACAGGAGGGTTATGAAGATGCTTGCACTTGTTGCTTACATTAGCCGGGAACGATCATGACTTTGATAACCTGGCATCCCTCGATCTTCCAGATCTCGATGTTCCCTTCTACATCTCCGGTATCCTTAAAATCAACCGATCCAGCAGCACCTTCGTAGTTGATCTCCTTTCCTTGTTGCAAGAGCGCAACGGCCTTCTCCCATTCGTCGAAGAAGACCACCTCTCCAGGCGGGCCGGCAACTGCCCGCAGGTTGTCGCGGATCGCTGGTCCTGTTGCTTCTCCCGCTCTGATCATAGCGAGCGCGATCAACGTCACCGCATCGTATGCCTTGTCGTAGTAGGGAATTGTACTTGGGCCATACCCTCCTGCGTCATAAGCGGCTTCGAACTGAGCGGCTTTGAAACCGCCGGATGCCACCGTGCCGTATGATCCTTCCAAGGGGCCGGGTTCTTCTGCGGATAAACAGGCCGGGCCGGGAGACACGCCCTCGCCTTTCATTCCGTCTGTCATCAAGAAATCGCCCTGGTATCCAGCTTCAACCGCTTCTACGATCTGCTTGTTCCCATCCACCGGATAGCTGACCATGACAATCGCCTGGGGATCCTTGGATAGGAGATTATCCACTTCACCGCGATAGGACGGCTTGTTTTCCTCATAGGCGACCATCGTTAGCACCTGGCCACCAAGGCTCTCAAAGGTACTCTTGAAAGTCTCTGCCAAGCCCTTACCGTAGTCGTTATTGACGTACGTTACGGAGACGCGCTTATAGTTGAGGACTACTGCCAGTCGACCGAGCACTACCCCTTGCACCGCGTCCGATACAACCGTTCTGAACACGTAGTCGTCGTCATCCAACGCTGGTATGGAAGGCGCGGTCGAGGCGGGTGAAATCAGGACCACCTCAGCGGGAATGGTTACACTCGACGCTGCCAGGGTAACGCCGCTAGAAAGAGCTCCTACAATTGCTGGTACCCTATCGAGTTCCACGAGCTTGCTGGCAGCATCACGACCAACATCGGGCGATGTCGCCGTATCTCGCACCACCAGCACCAACTGCTTACCCAATACCCCTCCTGCGGCGTTGATCATATCAACAGCCATTTGAGCGCCGTCCAGAATTGACGGGCCGTAGGGTCCTAGTCCTCCAGTCAACGACATCAAGGCGCCGATTTTTATCGTCTCTGCTCCCATCCCGCTTACTGTCAGAGTCAGCATCAACCCAACCGTTAATAACAGAATAAAGATTCGTTTCATAGTAGACTCCTTTAGATACTTAATTGTTCTTCTGGTTCCTGCTCGCCAAAAAAGTTTTCACCTCCTTTTTTGACCTAGTGGAAAGGCCTGAAAAAAATAAGACCACGGAATTACCCGTAGTCTCTTGTCCGCCTTGTTTTCGAGCTTTACCTGTAATTAACCGGGTAGGCTCTTACAAGGCGGCTACAACCAAATATAATAAGCAAACCAAAGGGAACCGGCAACTACATTCTTAGTCTTCTCTTGGTACCCTTTAGCTTCAACCATGATGGCCCTGAGGTTAACATGAATCTACAAGGTTGTCAAGGGGAAGACTTGTCCCATGCAAGATAAGCATGAGTCGGCTTACAAACAAGATGGAGAAGAATACTTGGGCGATAGGTATATGTTATTAGCCCAACCTGTATGCTAGTCCCTGTTTTTTCTCCGGCAGCGTGCCGCAGCAAGCGGTGCAACCGCAATCCACAGAGAGATATTGATCAGCATTGCCATGCTATAGTTCAACGGATCCTGATTGAACTCTGGCGCGATCACTCTCGATAAGAGCATGAGAAAAAACGAACTCAGAAAGAAACCGGGAATTGATGCGAGAATTGCGAAGTAACCTTTCATGTTGTGCCTCCTAGTAATATAAGAGAACGGGTTTCCTTTCTCGCCGTTCTCAGGATTCCGTCAGTAAAGCACTTTGTTCTCCGCATGTCAAGTTTTATCGGGGCTCAGATTTCAGCAGGCTGCAAGATGTGTTGTCTCCTATCTCTCTTGCGGAGGATGATGTCTGTGAATGAACCTAAGACATATCGCGTTGCTCTTCGGCCACAGGGAATTGTGGGGATTAGTAGATCGTCGTATACTCACACCTCCACAACGCGGCGCGCTGTGCTGGCACAGCATTGACGCTTAGAGTATCGCTACCTACTTCTTGTGACGTATTACGGGAGAGCAGATGATGGGCAACCTTGCTATAGTGCTTGCGGTTTCAGCCGCAGCGAGCTGGGCGATTGGGATGACCGCTGCCAAGCCCGGTGTTCGCCACATGGATTTTCTCTCTTACATCCTGATTCGCTGGGTGATTGTAGCTGTTCTTGCTGCCATATATGCTGCCGTGGCTCGCCAGTTTTTCGTGGCGAGCTGGGTTGGCGTGGGATGGGCCGCTGTAGTTGGGTTGGTCGATGCAGTCGGTGGCGGAGTGTGCTATCTCATGGCGATGCAACGTACGTCAGCTCATCAAACCACAGCTCTAGCCAATACAGCACCGCTCTGGGGAGTGATTGCATCGGTGGTTTTCTTGGCTGAGCCAGTGCGGTGGAGCGCTTTTGTTGCGGCCGCGCTTGTTGTCTTAGGAGCCTATTTCTTAATCGACCGGGGATTAGGATCGGTACGCAAGGCACAGGCTGGCCCCTTTTTCGCCTTCCTCACAGGGATTTTATGGGGTGTCGCAGAGACGGTGCCCTCCAAGCTAGCGCTCACAGCAGGATTGCCGCCAATAATGCTGCTATTGACTCTTTCCTCTACCGGAGTTATTGGGATAGCATTGATAAGGCCTTTTCTGCGACCGCTGGTGCCTCGTCGAATCGATTGGCATGGGATGCGCTTTGTTCTCATCTCCGCAGTTCCTGGAGCATTCCTTGGATGGGTTCTCTGGCTCAACGCGCTAAAGCTTGCCCCTGCCAGCGCATTATCCCCCGTACGTGGGGCGACCATGCTGTTTGCCTTCTTGTATAGTGTACTATTCCTCCGTGAGCGACCAAAGCCCCGAGCCTTTCTTGGAGTAGGGCTTATCTTTGGCGGCGTCCTTCTTATCTCTATTGTTAATTGACCCTCATTGACACAAGATAGAGAGGGCCGCTCGCGTTTTCTTTTGCACGGTTTTTCTGCCTGGTTGGCACAGAGATCATGGTAATGATGCCCTGGCCTTTATCACGTAGGAGTATCCGAGAGGAGTGCCTCCTATAACCACCACGTACTTTGCCTGGCGGCTCGTTTGCCGCTATCTTCCAGCCTGGATCTATACTTTCAGCCCGTCAAGGACAATACGGATAATCAACAGCGCCCAACCAACGATTATCCCAATCCAGATTATCTTTCGCGCGGCGTCAAGCAGCGCGAATACCAACAAGATCCCGGTAATAATACCCAGGTAGCCAATTGGTTTCTCCAGGTCGCGCGTTACTCTATCCTTAGTGATAAGGTTGAGAACGTAAACGATCCCCCGTCCGATGTAGGTTGCCGTACTGTCGATGTAAGTGAGCGCTAAGTCGCCCGCACCTATCGCCGTCTCGCGCAGCGCTTCCGCTTCCTGCCCAACCACGCATAGGCCAATTCCCAAAACAAGTGCAACCACACCAAGGATTATTACTATCCGATTGTTGAACATGATACCCCCCTTCCGTTACTTATCTTCGACGCTACTATGGAAACGGGATTACTGCAACGACACGCGTCCCCAATTATCAGGGGGTGAAAGTCCTGAGAAAGTGCAGCCATATCTAGGAAATACTCTGATTTCTTCTGATTTTGCGCAGACCGTTTTTCCATCTCTGTGTCTTACGCTTCTTTCAGTTTTGCCTCAAACTCTTTCCTTAGCTTCGATAGTTTGGGCGCAATGACAACCCGGCAATACGGTTTAGCGCTGTTCTGCGTGTAGTACTGCTGGTGATGCTTCTCCGCTCGATAGAATCCCTTGAGAGGCTTGATCTCCGTTACGATCGGATCATCCCAGGCTCCATTCTTCTCCAGTTCTCCAATCTTCTCTTCCGCGATCCTTCTCTGTTCTGCTGTGTGATAGAATATCGCCGAGCGGTATTGTGTTCCCAAGTCTGTTCCTTGCCGGTTCAACGTTGTTGGATCGTGGATAGCGAAAAACACAGCCAGCAGTTCCTTGAAGGAGATTACTGTGGGGTCGTATGTTATCTGAACGGTTTCAGCATGGCCTGTCGTGCCGGTGCAAACTTCCTTATAGGTTGGGTTTTGAATCCTTCCCCCCGAGAAGCCAGGTTCAACTTTCTCGATGCCCTTTAGCTGAGCGAACGCTGCTTCAAGACACCAAAAACATCCTCCTCCTACCACAGCAATTTCTTGCTTACTTGGCGAAGGGCTTGATTGACTCTCGTTCATCTGATCACGTCTCCGAAGTAGCGGCCTCAGCCCAGATGAGAAGCCATCGCTCTTGCGAGCTGGCAATCCCTCCATGGTAGAGGCGGGACTCGGCAATTGCTTCTCTCATGGGCCAACGCTCAACCTCATAGCGGTAAAGGGCGATCATTGTCCCAGTTCTTCCATAACCGCCACGACAATGAACTTCAACTGGCTGGTTATCTGGATCCGTGACGAATTTCAGAAAGGCTTTGGCCTGTTCTAAGCTTGGCGCTCCGCCATCAGGGATAGGAAGATGCAGATACTCAAAGCCCAATTCGTTAAACCCAGGGATCTCAGCGTCATCGCCGATTTCATCATATTCATCGGACACTCTCAGATTGACGACACTTCGCCAACCCTTGTCCCTTAGCCACTGAAATTCAGCCAGCCTAGGCTGGCCAGAGCGACTGATATTGCCCGAATCTAAGATGGAAAAAGACCAAAAACCATAAGCGTAAGGGGTATCTTGGGGCAAGTTCATCCGGGGACCTATATGGTTCAAATCAGTTTCACGGAGAATTGTGGCTTGAGACTGTGCCCCAATAGCCTTCTGGGCGTTGGGGCTTTCTGGCCTCTGCCAGATTAAGGCGGAGGCCATCCCAACAACTATAGCTGCCGCGAGTATACTAACGAGGACTATGAGGTAAGATCTCATCCTTATCCTTTTAGCTCCAATTACAGGACTCCTTTCAGGAGACAATGTCCACACCCCTCCATAAGCGCGGCCCAGCCCAGGTGGATCCGGAGAATCAAGGCGAACTTGTTGGAAGCGGGACTCCACCTAAAGGAGGGTAGTCGATTTGGGGACCTACAACGGTGACGAAGGTAACTCCTTTGGGGTAATGCGGTTAGATCTTGCAGTGAGTTGATCCCGCAGTCCCGAGGGGTGTTGATCGTGGAAAAGCAATCTAGGATGTCCATACAATCAGTACTTAGGATACTCAATATGGAAACGGGGCCGGAATTCTTGGCCGATTAAAGGAAGTTGCCTTCGATTTCCATCCAGATTACCATACTCTCAGGAATGCGCTAAATCAGGTTGTTTCTTTAAGACTTGGGATTACTTGGCTTGTTGACATCGAACGATGACGCCTTATGAACGCCGCCAACAGCAGTGACACTTCTGTGATTAGCTTGTGGAGCCGGCAAATGGACCCCGACAAGACAGGGAGACCAGAACGTGACCCAATTACTTGACCATCTTAGGCAGAAGCATCGAAGGTTCCTTTATCATGGATACACGGTTGCGCTGGAGAAGAGAGCTCTGATATTCGGCTTTGATTTTGAGATCGAGCCAGGAATCCGGTTTTCCCCAGAAGTAGTAGTAAGAGACATAAACCAGCAGAGGGTCTCCCGCCTTCGACCAGAGGTTCTTAACAATCTAGCCTTTCACCTAGGTCTAATGGAGATTCCTAGCTACTGGAAGGCAACTTGTTCGCCAGAGATTGTGATCCGAGCCGGATCGCTGGATGAGTATCAAATCTCATGGTGGAAGCGCCTATTACTTAGGGGGCTAGGGGAGTTCTTTTATAATAATGACATCAATTTTGCCGTACCCGATTTTGTGACTTTCAAGATTGGCTCGGATATCTTTCCCCAAATAAGACCGTACGAAAGTCAGCTTGATAGCGATAGGATGTTAGTTCCAATCGGTGGCGGAAAGGACTCAGCAGTCACTTGCGAGCTACTGAAGAGAGCTAACAAGAGAACAGCCTGCTGGTCCTTGAATCCCACGCGCGCGTCTCTAGAAATCATCAGAGTAAGTCAAAGCCAGCAGTCGATCATAGTTACGCGCAGCATTGATGACACGCTCTTGAGGCTCAATGAAGAGGGGTACCTTAACGGGCACACCCCTTTCTCCGCATATCTAGCTTTCTCAAGCACGGCGTGCGCGGTTCTCTTTGGCTACAAGAACGTTGTGGTCTCAAATGAAAGGAGCTCCAACGAAGGCAATGTTACCTTTCAGGGGAGAGAAATTAATCATCAATATTCGAAGAGCTTTGAGTTTGAGGAAGGATTTCGAGAGTATTCACAGAGATATCTCGCCAGGGAGGTCAATTATTTTAGCTTGCTGAGGCCGCTCTACGAACTCCAAATCGCAAGAGGCTTTTCGCAGTTTCCTCAGTACTTCCCCGGATTTCGTAGCTGTAATAGGGGCCAGAAGACGAATTCATGGTGTCAAGGGTGCGAAAAGTGTCTGTTCGTGTTCACAATTCTATATCCGTTCGTGGAAGACGAGATTCTTACAACAACTATCTTTTCAGAGAATCTATTTGAGAAAGAAGAACTCATAGAAACCGCGCATAAGCTATTAGGGTGGGGAGAAAATAAGCCCTTTGAATGTGTTGGCACTATGGAGGAAACGGCTGCTGCTTTTCACCTCTGTTTAAAGAAAGCCGAACAGAGAGGGGAATCGCTTCCACCTGTATTGCGGTCTATCCGGGAAAAGATAGTTGTTGGAGAGCATGACCTGGAAGAACGAACACTCGCCATCCTGCGATCCTGGGATGTTAAGCATGCTATACCAAGAGATCTTGAAGAGCTGCTCGCGAGGGAAGTTGGCCTATGGCAATCATAGATGAATTGGAGAAGAAGAGCGTTCTCGTATTGGGGCTTGGGAGAGAGGGGATGAGCAACTTTGCCTTTCTGAGGAGGCGCTTCCCCTTCAAAGTCCTGGGGCTGGCCGACAAACTCCCCTGGGCACAACTGGCAGAACAGACGAGGCAAGTGATTGAATCTGACAGAAGGGTGGCTCTCTTTCTCGGTAATGAGTATCTTAGAAGCGTTAGTCAATATGATATTGTCTTCAAGTCTCCCGGGATTTCCCCCTTCATTCGAGAACTCTCCGTCGCGAGGGAGCTCGGGAAAATCAGCTCGAACACAGTGCTTTTCTTTGAGCGCTGCCCGGGGATTATTGTCGGGGTCACAGGAACAAAAGGGAAAAGCACAACAGCCTCTTTGATATATGAAGTACTCAAGGCAGGGGGGATCGATGCGCGCTTGGCCGGGAACATTGGGATACCGCCTCTCTCCTCTCTGGATGGTGCGGCCTCAACCACTGTTTTCGTTGCCGAGCTATCCAGTCATCAACTGATGGACCTTCACGAGAGCCCACACATTGCCGTACTTCTAAATGTCTTTCGGGAACATCTTGACTATTACCAAACATTGAAAGCGTATGTGGAAGCTAAACAGACCATTGTTCAGTACCAAACGGAGAATGACAATGTAATCTTTAACGCATCATGTCCAATCACTAGAAAGATGGCGAGCAAGAGCAAAGCCAAGAAGATTCCTTTTGGTGTGGGCCCGATGGGGGGTGGAGGATGCTTTCTCGACAATGATTTCCTGGTTTTCCGCACGGATGGACGCCAAGAGGAGATAATCCCGGTAGAGGCCATCCCTCTTAAGGGAACCTTCAATTTGCGGAATGTCATGCCCGCGATCGCGGTTGGAAAGATCTTTGGGATACCAAATGAGACTATCGCTGCTGCTATTCAGGACTTCAGGCCCCTTGAACACCGCCTCGAATTTGTCAGGACCTGTAATGAGGTTTCCTTTTACAACGATAGCTTGGCCACTATTCCAGAGGCAACAATTGCCGCTATGAAGGCTTTCCCAAAAAGAAGGCTTATCCTTCTTGTTGGTGGTTTTGACAGGGGACAGGACTTTACCCAGCTTGCGCGAATGATCTTGATGAGTGACGTTAAAGAAGTGATTCTCTTCCCGACTACCGGGGAAAGACTTTGGGAAGAGATTGTCTTGCGGGTGGGTGAGAAAGGCGATCTACCCAAACATGTTTTCGTCATGAATATGAGCGAGGCGGTACAGGAAGCATATGACTCGGCAAGAGAGGGAGACATTGTGCTCCTAAGTCCTGCGGGGGCGAGTTTTGCAGGGTTTGGAGATTATAGAGATCGAGGAAACCGGTTCAAAGCAGAGGTGGCAAAGCTTGTCGATCAATACTCATAATGGTTCCGAGATTACTGGTGGGTGCCAGCCTGGAATACCGTTGCCTGTCTCTAGTTCATCCGTGTCTGGTCTTGTCTGAAGTTCCTGAACCGTTTATCAACACTGATATACACTGATCTTAACCTTCTTCTCATATCAGTCATCAGCAATCAGTCCTCAGTTTTCGGTTCTCGCTTCCTGGCCTTTCACCCGTTACTCATTACGACGCATCATCGCTTTTCGGCCTTTCCCATTCAACCAATCAACTATTCAACTTGCCTTTCTCGGCTCCCGACTATGTTTTCAACTCAACGAACCCAACGAACCCAACGAACTCAACAAACTCATTACCCACCACCCACCACCCACCAAGCGCAGACCGTGAACACAACACTAAGCGCTATGAGGGATTGTGGTGTTATTCAGTCATAGGGATCTTGTCAAGTGACAGGTAAGTGGCCCATGTGAGCGCTTTGCGGGCAGAGAGCATATGCTTCAGTCAGAAGCAGCGCGGGCAGAATCGGCTCGGTTGTTGCTCGGCGCTTCCAAATGCTACAATTGGTCCGAACGAATGAAACGCAAGGAGTGATAACTATGGAGAAGCGCAAGAAGGTAACGATTTTGACCCTGCAAGCGATGAAAGAGAGAGGGGAGAAGATCTCATGGCTTACCTCCTATGATTACCCCACCGCTCAGTTTGCCGAGGCCGCGCGGGTGGATATGCTCCTGGTTGGGGATTCGTTGGGGATGTGCGTCTACGGCTACGAAAGCACTGTACCCGTGACGATGGATCAATGTATTGTACATAGCGAGGCCGTACGCCGCGCTGCACCGACTGCGTTCGTCATGGGCGACATGCCGTTTATGAGTTATCAGAAAAGTGATGAAAACGCCGTGGCAAACGCCGGGCGGTTCCTGAAAGAAGCTGGGGTGGATGCAGTTAAGCTGGAGGGTGGTGTGCGGGTTATCAGCCGTATCAAAGCCATCCTTGATGCGGGGATAGTCGTCTGCGGACACATTGGCCTCACCCCACAAAGCTCCGGTCAGCTCGGTGGCCACAAGGCGCAGGGACGTACAGTGGAGTCGGCCAAGCTGTTGATCGAGGATGCCTTAGCTATCGAACAGGCCGGAGCGCAGCTGCTGTTGCTGGAAGCCGTCCCGCCAGAGGTAGCAGGTTTCATTACCGACAAGCTTTCCATTCCGGTGTTCGGTATTGGCGCAGGTGCGGATTGTGATGGACAGCTGTTGATCGTCTCTGACCTGATCGGTCAATTCCAGGCGTTTACTCCAAAGTTCGTCAAGCAATACGCCAACATTGCTGAGGTTATTACCGGTGCGATGTCCGAATACATCAAAGACATTAAAGCGCGTACCTTTCCGGCTAGCGAGCACTGCTACCACATGCTCAAGGGCGAAGAGGAAAAGTTTAGACAGTTAGCCAAGAAGTATGAATAGTGCTATTCACACCAATAGGCTATGTATCAACCTTCAAAGGAGGGTGATCCGGTGACCGATTTGCGCCAGCGGCTGAGAATCAGTGAACAGCAATTAGAGGAAATTAACGATTTTATTCTCGATCCTGAAAACGAGCTCATCAACCAACTGCTCGATCTCGTGGAAAAATACGGCGGGCCCGAGGAGATCAACCGTAAGGCGACCCAGGCCAGAGAGCTGGAAAACCTGCTATCACAATTGAAGAATCAGAACTCCCCTTATCTGTCCGATTTGGAGTGGCTTGCCAGACAGCGAGATTCGGATGCATTTATCAGCATTAAAGACTTTCGTGGGAAGGTCCTTGGTTCCAAGCTTGATTCGATGACCTTTAGAGACGAGTCCGCTGTGACTCTCGAGATCAGCGCCCTGCAGTTCTTCCCCTGGTTGATCACGGAGGCAAAACAGGCGATTGAGAACGATGAGATAATGCCCGGACGCTTCATCCGCGTACGAAATATGAAGGAGCAAGTGGAGGACAACGGCGATACACTCGCAGTGGCTGCAGCGATGCAGATCATCGGGGCGAGTTATGTAGAAACGCTGGATACCAAAGGGACTGATGGATCGAACATCCACCTCGGTGGGCCCGACACAATCACCGGCTACTTTGGCGGAATTGGTCAACCGAATGAACACGCTCTACAGTGGCTGGATGAATACCTCCACTACTATACCACCTATGGGATCAAGGAGGTACTGAATATTAACCCCGGAACCGTCCTTCTGGGCTACTTCCTCCACAAGCTGGGAGTGAACATTGAATTCAAGATCTCGGTGTTCATGGGAAACGATAATCCCTACGCGGCTTTGTGGACCCTTATTGGGGCAAAGCTGTTCTCCCGCGGAGATG
>DAOVAR010000066.1 GCA_030670905.1 Candidatus Bipolaricaulota bacterium | reverse complement strand
GCGGGTTTTCCTTTTCCCTTGCGCGAGAGATAGTTCGTTCCCTTGAAGTTCAGTACAATGATGACTAAGAGTACTTCTGTTTCATTAGGGTGAATAGATGACCAAGATACGAGTTGGCACAGGAATAGATTTTCACAGATTAGTCAAAGGAAGACCACTCATTATTGGTGGAGTAAACATTCCGTATTCCAAAGGACTTGTTGGACATTCTGATGCCGATGTCCTTACCCATTCCATTTGTGATGCACTCCTCGGAGCGGCCGGGCTGGGCGATATTGGAACACACTTTCCCGACTCCGACGAGCGCTATCATGGAATCGAGAGCCTAAAACTACTTAAACAGGTAATCACAATCCTTGCTAAGGCAGGGTACCATACTGTGAATGTCGATTGTTCGCTCATTGCACAACAGCCAAAGCTAACTCCCCATTTTCCCGCAATGAAAGGACAGCTTGGGAATGTAATTCACCTTTCATCTGAATGCATCGGCCTCAAAGCGACAACAAGCGAGGGAATGGGGGCGCTGGGCCATGGAGAAGGAATCGCTGCAACTTGTGTATGTCTTATCGAAAAAGCTTGAGGATGTCCTGATAAGTAACAAGGAGCATCAGCGCAATCAGAACGAGGAAGCCAATCGCGTGAATCATTCCTTCCCGCTCGGGTGGGATTGGTTTTCGCCGAATGGTTTCGTACAAGGCAAAGGCAGCGCGGCTCCCGTCAAGAGCAGGGAACGGAACCAAATTGAGCAGTCCCAGGCTCAAGCTCAAGTAAGCGAAAAGCCGTAGAAAGACACTCGCCCCTTGTTTTGCCCAATCCGCAAGCATGCGCGCAATCCCGATTGGGCCAGCCACTGTGTCGCTTGGCGAAATCTGCCCAGCGATGATACCGCGGATCCAGCCGATCATTAACCGCACGTAACTTGCAAACTCTCCTGCGCCGATGATAATCCCTTTGGCGAAATCAGGGCGGCGGTAGCTGGTTCCAAGATCGGCGAATGTTACTCCTGAGAAGACTTGATCAAGATCCAATCCACGCGTCTGTACAAGCCATGTTTCTCTTACGCCCATGCGGAGGACGCTGACCTCAACTGACTCAGTCGGGAGATGTTCATTCATCCTCAGAAGGAGATCGATGCCTGTTCTTGTGAGCACGTCCCCCACCGAAACAATCGTGTCTCCCACTCTCAATCCAGAGGCAAAGAACGCCGACGATAGATCAAGGGCGGCTAATGTATTCGTGTAAGTGATCGGACTCGGATAGATCCCAATGAGGTAACGCCCTTCTCCCTCGTCAAACTCGGGGGTCATCGTGAAGCCGCGATGACTGCCATCTCGCTCAACCACCACCTCGATCGGCGCACCTTCGCATCCCTGAACCGCGCGGCCCAAGTCCTCGATCGTATAAGTTGGGACTCCTGCAATGGAAATGATCCTATCGCCAGGAAGGAGCTCAACCTCAGCTGGTTTCCCAGGAATCAGCGCAGCTACTTGCACCAGCGGAACCCCAAACATCCACAGAGCCAGAACAAGAACAAGGAGAGTCATCATTAGGTTAGCGGATGGGCCGGCCAAGCTGATCAAGATGCGAACAAACGGTGGCCTGTTGTAAAGGAGGCGCCCCTTAGGAATCTCGGAATCTGTTTCCTCGCGATCTTCTCCGGCAAGTCTTACATAGCCGCCAAACGGAAGCGCGCGAATTGAGTAGAGTGTCTCGCCAATCCTGTGTGAGACAAGTTTGGGACCAAACCCGATGGCAAACTCTTTTACGTACACCCCGGTGAGCTTAGCTGCTAGAAAGTGCCCGCCTTCATGTATCCCAACTAGTACAAGAATCGTTCCGACAAGAAGCAGAAATGTAATCATCTACAACCTTTCTACCCGCATAATCAAGACCTTGTCCGTTTCTGAGCTAACTCGTACCGCATTGGATAAGCGTACCCCTACCACCCACAGAATCTTCTCCTTATCACACAAGAGTGGCAATCTACTACGTTCGTAGAACGGAATGTGTTCATCGATTAGGAAATTCTTAAGTTTCTTCTCCTCTTTCATCCCAAATGGGCAGAACCGATCGCCAGGCTGGCGGCTGCGAAGACAAAGAGGGAAACGCACATACGCAACATCAGCAACCTCGACTGTTTGATCGGTTGACGATAGTTGAACCTTATCCCTCCGTTCAATAGATAACGTCACGCTGATCTCAAGAGAAGGAAGCTCCGTCTTTCCAAGCTCCAGCGGAAACTCATATGGCGGCAGCATTTTCGGAGGTTGTGTGCTGAGGGCTAACTCATCACCCTGGACTCGCGCATTGATTCCGGGAAGGTCCGCTTCTCCATGAGCACGAGAAGAAGAAACAAGCCGGCAGAGAGACTCGATGTGAGATCTTTCGATACCCTGCAAGTCTCCGCGCAGACAAGCGATCCCACGCCGGATAAGCAGAGCACGAACTGAAGGCGAAAACCCGGCAAGTTTGCTCCGGAAAAACGTCAGTTTCCCCGCTTGATCGCCCATGAGAACTTCTTCCCATGGGCGATCAAGAAGCATTCCAAGCGCTTCCTGCTCTTCCAGAATAAGATCGGCGGTTCGTCCCATTGCAGCAACGACACGTGGATTATGTTGCTCTAGTAAGGGAAGAACCTTGCAGCGAATCCAATTCCGCGAATATGTCATATCCTTGTTTGTTCTATCTTCACGCCATGCCACGCCCCTATCACGCGCAAAGGCCAACACTTCCTCTCGCGATACATCAATCAATGGACGGATATAAGCCTTGGTTGCCGGGCGTATCCCCTGTAACCCTGTCGGACCAGCGCCACGAATTAGGTTGAACAACAGTGTTTCCACGCGGTCGTTTCGTGTATGTCCAAGCGCGATGACTCGGGCACCAACTGCACGCGCAGTCTCCGCAAGAAAGCGCTGTCGCGCCATTCGGCCTGCTTCTTCTATTCCCATCCCTTTTTCTTCGCTTACCGCACGAACATCAATTAATGCACTTTCTACTCTGATCTTTTTCTTTCTTCCCAACACGGCAACAAATTGCGCATCCGCTTCTGCTTCAATGCCACGTAAGTCATGATTAAGATGCGCGATGACAAGCTCAAGCCTGTTCTCCTGCGTTAATAGACAGAGAATCTCAAGGAGGACGACCGAGTCTACGCCTCCAGAGACAGCAACAAGGATCTTGTCTCCTGGCTTGATCAAGTCATACCGCTCGATGGTCGCCCTTACCGTAGATAGCAACATGAGCCAATTGTGAGGGCAAGTCCTTGACAAATCAATGCTAGCCCTACCTGCCCTGTGAAATTTTGTTCTGCTCTGTATTTCACAGGGTGAAGTGATCTTGATCCTCCTACTTTACTGGGGCCTGCCCCGCTTGCCCTGTGAAATTTTGTTCTGGTCTGTATTTCACAGGGCCTGCAACGTTGCCCTTCATGACCAATGATCTCCGCACTCCTGCACCTCCGCTCCCCCTGCACCTCCGCTCCCCTGCACCTCCGCTCCCCTGCAGCTTACTGTGGGGTCCTCATTCCACGGGGAGAGCTTGGTCATCCGGATAGAAAGCGGTATAACTATAGCATGAGACTATGTGTCGGCATTATGACCATCATTCTAGCATTGTCTACGGTAGCATTTGCCTACCCCAGACATGCTTTTCTCGACCTTCCTATCGCTGTTAGTTTGGGCAATCCCGGTCGTTCCTACATCCAAATCAGAGCGCCGGGAGAAGGTCTTGCTCTTAGTATTGGACGAGCTGTCACGCCTTCGATTGACGTTGTAGTACGTATCTCTGCGCAAGCGCCCTTCTCCCCATTGCTGCATACAATGTTGCTGAAGGACCTCGGACCATTAAGCATTGCTTTAGATGTTGACTACGATGGACTCTGTGTAATGGTAGGCCTCTTCTTAGGATCGGTGCGCATTGACTGGGGAAGAACCATCGGCCATGAGGAAGAAAGATGGGCAGCGATCACCGTTTCGCTCGAACAGCGCCTTAGTGTCATTATTGGCTTGGAGGCAATAGAGAGAACCATTTCCTTCCTTGGTGGGCTCCGCCTATTCTTAGCGGATGGCTCTTGGGGGGGGTCTGTTCTGTTTCACCACCGACAGCTCGAACTTTCCTTTGGAGGCTACTTTTGACTCGCGCATTGGCCATTTTCTTCTTAACAATCCTTCTGTTCACGTCAAACATCTTCGCCACATCATTGACAATTCTCTATACCAACGACATTCATTCCCGCCTCGAGCGCTTGGAAAGCCTCTCGTCTCTAATCGCTCAAGAAAGGGCTAAGAGTGACTCTGTATTGTTGTTTGATGTGGGGGATGCCTGGCATGACTTCCGTGTACCGATCTACGCGGTTTGGGGAGCAAGTGAAACCGCAGCTTGGATGAATCAGATTGAATATGATGCAATGGCATTGGGGAACCATGAGATGTACTGGGGGGCGGAAAGACTAGCCAGCCTTTCCGCAAACCTGAATTTCCCCCTCTTGTGCGCTAATCTTCGCAGCACCTTTCACACCACAGCCCCGTTTTCCCCCTACACTCGTATTTTGGTGGGTGATCTGCAAGTACTGGTGGTGGGACTGATCGGCCCTGGGCTCCTCCCCTACCAAGATTTCCCCTGGCTCCATTATGCAGAGCCAGAAAAGGTGCTGAAAGACCTGCTGACACAAGAGGGCAGTACAGCTGATCTTGTCATCGTTCTTGGGCACCTTTCAGTTGGAGAAGCAAGCAGAATTGCTCAAACTACTCCCGGTATTGATGTGTTTCTCACCGGCCACTCTCATGAGATAACACCAGAGCCAGTCAAGGTTGGCCAGACCCTGGTATTACAAGCTGGTGCTTTTGGCCACTTTCTGGGAAGGTTACAGCTTGAGATCAATCCAAGTACAGGAAGGATCGCTTCAGCGGATAACACACTCTTGCCCACAGAGAAGACCCCCATTTCAGC
>DAOVAR010000078.1 GCA_030670905.1 Candidatus Bipolaricaulota bacterium | reverse complement strand
AGTAGCCCTAGTTGCCGCCTATTCTAGTAACGTGCGCGAGCGCTGATAGAGCGGTGTCAATATCTTCCTGGTTTACATCGAGGTGTGTGACCATGCGCATCTGGTTCGGATCGCTCCCAAGCGGATTTGCCAGTACACCTTGGGCTCGCAACCGCTTTGACAATTCAGCCGCGTTCAACGTGCGGTCTCCAAGAGCAGAACCGTTGACCGTGAAATAGACCATGTTTGTCTGAACGGATGGCTCATTGCGATCGTTTGCCTTACAGGTAAGTCCAGGAATAGACTTGATGCCAGCAACAAGTCGAGCCGCGTTTTGGTGATCAATTTGCAGACGGTCAATGTTATGCTCCAAAGCATAGATGCCGGCAGCAGCAACTATCCCTGCCTGGCGCATTCCCCCACCAACGATCTTCCTCATTCGTTTGGCCTTAGCAATAAACTCTTGTGTACCGCATAAGATGGAGCCTACGGGAGCTCCTAACCCCTTAGATAAACAGAGCATGACTGAGTCGGCGCTACGGGTAAGGACCGATGGAGAAACGCCAAGATATATGGCTGCATTCAACAGTCGTGCTCCATCAAGGTGAACGGATATTCCATGACTGTGAGCAAGTTCACCCACAGCATCAGAGTAATCCGGTGAAAGGACTCTTCCGCAGCAGCGGTTGTGTGTGTTCTCTAAACAGATTAGGCGTGTGTGAGGACAATGAACGTTATCTGGTCTGATTCCTTGTTCGATTGCGGAGATAGGAATGGTTCCATCAGCTTTGTTGCGAAGAATGTGAGGATGCATTCCGGCTAGTCCTGCGGCAGCTCCTCCTTCGTACAAGAAAGTATGGGCTAGGTTCCCTAGAATCATCTCATCGCCACGACCCCCATGAGCTAGGATCGCAACGATGTTTCCCATTGTTCCACTGGGCACGAATAGGCAAGCTTCTTTGCCGAGTAGCTCCGCGCCGATCCGCTGAAGGCGATTGACACTGGGGTCTTCATCATAGACATCGTCTCCCACTTTAGCCCACGCCATTACCTTGCGCATTGCGGGCGTTGGTTTCGTTACGGTATCACTGCGAAGATCAATGAAGTCCATTCTTCCTCCTTGTGATAGATTCAGCTACTCCATCCGTTTTGTCCAATAAGTGGCACAAACTGGCAACCCCCCAAATCACGTTTCTCCACCCTTGTTCCGATCCTTTTAGCACACAAGAGCTTCTGTAACGATCTTCCCCCAACTGGAGCGACAAGGATTCCATTCTCATCAAGTTGAGCGAGTAGAGTCTCTGGAAGTTGGGGAAGGCTCCCAGTAGCAATTATGCAATTGTACGGCGCTTTATCGGGAAGACCAAGGGTTCCGTCACCGATCACGAAGTGAATATTGTCGTAGCCAAGCGCCTGCAGATTTTTCTCGGCTATGTGCGAAAGTGAACGTAGGCGTTCGATGGTGAACACACTACCTGCAAGGCTAGCAAGAATAGCGGTCTGATAACCTGAACCAGTGCCAATTTCGAGTACTTTGTCATCTGCTTGGAGGCAAAGAGCTTCTGTCATCAACGCGACAATATATGGTTGAGAAATCGTTTGTCCCTTGTCAAGTGGTAGCGCGTGGTCATCATAGGCGCTTTTCTGTAGGTGGCACGGTACAAATAGATGGCGAGGGATATATTGCATTACTTTCAGGAGGCGTGGACTGCTGATTCCACGAGAACGAATCTGGGATGACACCATATCGTGCCGCAAGCTACGAAATGGATCATCCTTGACGTCATGGGGGTTCATTCGGGTGACCGTAATGTAGTCCTGTTACAGGTGCGGCTCAAATGGGAAAAGAGAGTTTCGCCTGCCGGCCAGAGAAACAGTCCTCGGCGGGTCTTCATGCTCAGCAAGGCTCCTATCACTTTGGTTTTTCCTTGAATTACGAGTCCAAGCAGCGAGGAAGAAGGAGATTCATTTGGGAATGAGTACTATTCCGGCATTGATCCTGAGATCGGCTCTTCCTGGAAGTAGTCAGCTATGATTTCGTTCGCCCGAGCGAGGTCGCGGAGGCGAACCTTAATCTGCACCTCCGCCAGGCCGTTAATCGCCATTGGTAGAATTGAAGGTGGAACTTGGGTAACAAGATTTGATGGAATCCGGAAATCTTCGAGTAGTCCTTGAATTAGTTTTGCCTGTGTCTCTGACCATACTTTGTGGCATAAGACAAGATCTTCGGATTCGTCTTGCTGCCGCCCATCGAGCAGATAGTGAACAATGGTAATACACTGGCTTGTATGCAGCCACTGGCCGCCCAGGGAAATGCGAGGAAGGGCGCCCAGTGCTTTCTCATCATCTGCGCTAAAGTCCAAATGATCAGACAGAATAAAGGCTGGATTTGAGGGGATAGAGAAGGAGTCAATCGGTATTCCCTGCTTATGTAGGATGACTGGATGGGCCTGCAGTTGCCAAAGCCGATCAAGGATGGATGGAAGGCTTGTTTGGGAAATGAAGATTCCCGGTGTGCTTCTTACTTCTTCTTCACCAAGTTTCTCCAGCGCATGCTTGAGTAAGGCAGCAGTTGATCGCTCGTCTGGATTAAGGTGACGCAGCTGCTCGCCTACCAGTCGAATCTGTACCCGGTTTTGCAGAAGCAGCGTTACTTCGACGTCGCGGCGCAAATCATGTGAAAGGAAAAAGGATGCCCCAATAGCCCGGCAAAGGACATCTAACCTTCCTGCTCCTCCTGGAAGATCGCTCAGGTTGAACTCCGGACTAATTGCTGCCTTGTGTGCCAGAATAACGAATCGCCGCATAGTAACCTGAGTTTACGGTAATAGGGGTATGTTGGCAAGGAACGTTTAAAGGACATCGCGGAGCTAAATACTCTTAGAGAATTTGTTGATCCTTGGCTCTTCCTATGCTACCATAGATGCTCGTCCGAGGTGATAGATATGTATATGATCATCGTTGGGGCAGGAACCATCGGAGCCCGTCTGATTGATATTGCTATTAAGGAAAAGAACAATGTAGTGGTTATTGAGGAGAATGTCGAGCGAGCCAAGGAGATAAGCAACAAATATGATGTGACCGTTCTAAATAGGGATGCCACATCGGCCGAAAGCTTGCGAGAGGCAGGATCGGATCGAACCAACGTGCTAATTACCACAACAAGCGATGACGCAGTAAACTTGATGGTCGTGTCTATTGCTAATCGATTAGAGATTCCATCTATTGTTTCAGTGGTCAATGAAAAGGATCATGCAGAGTTCTTCCGCAAACTGGGTGCAAATGTGATGGAGAACCCAGAAGATGTGGTGGCAAACCATCTTTACACTGCAGTCAAACGTCCCAAGGTAGATGACTTCACGATTCTCTCAAACGGAGCTCAGGTATTTCGTATAATGGTCAAGGAAGAGGGTCCACTTGTGGGGAAGAGCACATCTGAGATACGAAAACAAGAGATCATCCCTTCGTCCGTTCTTATTGTTGCGATTGAGCGTGGAGGCAATATGCAAATTGCTGAGGGTGAAACAGTGATTGAGTCAGAAGATCTTCTCACTTTCTACTCTATACAACGTGTCACGGATGAGTTGATCGAGAAAGTTACCGGATGAGGATTTCCCTATTCAGTGCGAGTGAAGATCTCCGTATCATTCTCCGCGGTCTTGGCCTCCTTGTTCCTGTTGTTGGAGTCATGGCTCTTGTGTCGCTGGCCGTCCCGGTTGCGTTCAATGAGCATTACGCTCTTGCTCCCCTTGCCATAACCGCGGGCGTATCCTTTCTTGTTGGCTTGTGCTTGTACTTACCTTTTCGCGCCGCTGGTGAAGCTAAGCTCAGGCACGGGATGATAATTGCAGCAGCAGGTTGGCTCCTTGTCGCGGCAATAGGGTCGCGTGCGGTTATAAGTAATACATTTTTGGCGCAGCCCCGCCGGATTGGGTCTGAGACCCTTTTATAATTGAGGGATACCTTGAGCGCTTTCT
>DAOVAR010000097.1 GCA_030670905.1 Candidatus Bipolaricaulota bacterium | reverse complement strand
ATTTCCCGGTCACGCTATCTGGCAACATGCCTGGCCATTCATAGCATCACTCTTGGTCGAGATCTTGGTCGCGCCCAATGGGTCGAGGCTGGATATGCGGCTTTGCATTTGATCCATGCCACCTAAAGCACAGCCGGATTGATAGTGCTGCACAATATTGTTGACCTACGAAACAAGGCGAATTGACTTGATACAGATGGATGTCGGCTAACAACTCGCTGCATCTGACGATTACACGGTTGTGGGAAGTAGTTTTGTTAGAGTTGTTCCGAATTCATTGAAGATACGATCCATGTGATGACCATCGCAGATGAGCTCGAAACCGTTAGCTGGCACTAGGAGAGTACCGATCTTAAGCTACCTATTTCGGCACAAGCCTTCTTCATTGTATGATGAAGGCATGTAGGCTCGCACAGAACGATCTCAGCGCTCTCGGGCGCTGGACCTCTCCAGTGTTCCAACTGACCAAACAAGAAAGGAGATGTAGATGATAGTAATAAGCCACGCTGATATCGACAGAATGTATGTTGCCCGTGACGTTGATGGCTTGATCAGGGCATTGACCACAGCGGAGAGTAAGGATGTTCGACAGTTGGCAGCCAAGGCGCTTGGCGAGCTGGGTGACCCAAGGGCGACCGAGCCGCTTATCCGCGCCCT
Organism: Candidatus Bipolaricaulota bacterium; assembly: GCA_030670905.1. Lineage (GTDB taxonomy): Bacteria > Bipolaricaulota > Bipolaricaulia > UBA7950 > UBA9294 > JAUVYF01. Next base: position 1,486 of record DAOVAR010000097.1, on the reverse strand, counting down.
GAGGGACCGGGACATCCTGAGAACGGAAGTAGCAGTCTCGCTCGGGCAAATGGGTGTGCCGGCCGTTGAAGTTCTGATTCAAGCCATGGCCGATCCCGAGATCCGGTGGGGAGCAGTAACAGCCCTCGGTGCTATCGGGGACAAGAGAGCCATAGAGCATATCATCAATGTTTGCACGAGTGTAGATTCCTTGCTTCGCGGAGCCGCAGTAATCGCCCTTGGTCGGATTGGGGGAAATCGAGCGGTGGAGACCTTGATTTACGTCGCGGAAAAAGAAGAAGGGTTTGGCATCCGCAGGTTCGCCATTGAGGCGCTTGGCGAGATCGGCGGCGCAAGTGCCAGAGAGGCTCTCGTTCGAGCAACAAAACATCCGGATGCCTCCACACGGGAAGCCGCAGAAGAGGCTTTAAAGAAGATCGAGATAGGCGACGCGGAGGCTGCCGTGCCTCAACCAGCCGCTGATCAAGCAACGCATACTGAATTAGCATTGGCGTCCGTGCGCTGTGATGGTCTTTACCAGTCCGAGAGCAGTGGTGAATACAGTTACTTCCTGAGATTCCTTGAGGATGGAACAGTTCGGTCAATCTCAGCAGCTGGGAAAGCTGACCAGGTTTTTCGCTGGTGGGATAAGGATCCATTCAAGGGCTCAAGTGGGACCTACGTCATTGAGGGGTCAGAGATCAAGTTCTCAGTGAGAAGCTCTTCTGGAGTCGTTGACTATGAAGGAGAGATTCAGGCACAGGGGGAATCGCTGCTGCTACAGAGCTATAGTCACATCAATAGCCATCGCGCAAAAAACACATTCTGGTTCGTACCTGTATTAGTGTCTTGAGTGAATTCCCATGCGACTAGAACAGCCATGCACATGGAGATGAGTCTGAGCGCAATCATGATTCTCTCTACTCAATACCTATGGGTTGTGGCGGTGTCCGTAGATGAGAGCATTGGTCTCGCCTGCGCGGGAGGAGCAGATCGGCGCGATCGTATGAAGAAATTTTAGTCGGGCTGCTCCCTGTACAGAACGCAGGTTCTTCTATAGTTCGAGGTTGTTGTGCGCCAAGAAAGCTTGTTGTTTCTTGTTGGTTGGAATTCCCTGACGGGTAAGGTCTAACCAGGTACCTGTACCGAGCCTTGTGATGGGCGAACAAGCTACGTGATATTTCAAGCGAGCGATTTAGCCGAGTAGATCAAAATAGGCTTGATCCTGAGTCTGATAAACAGAAGCGTGTAATTGAGGCGATACACTTGGCTGCGATATAAGAATAAGGTGCAACAGTTGTGAATAAGTTTCTGCGAGATCAAAGTGATCATCCAGGTGAGGGAATGTTTTTTTATGTATTCTACTTCTTGAGGATTGCGGTTGCGGAGAGGGGAACCAGCTAACAAGTCGCTTAAGCTGACGGCGGAAGCAGGGGCAAAATCAAATGAAGGTTCTATACGCCGCAGCTTAGCTCCGCGCCGTTAGCCAGCCGAGGACATAACAATA
>DAOVAR010000043.1 GCA_030670905.1 Candidatus Bipolaricaulota bacterium | reverse complement strand
GAACCGCTCTGTCCGTTTCATCAACTTGGCGTTTCTTCAATGCGCACAGCTTCAATTCCACGGTTGATCTGAGTGATGAGTTCTCCTGTAGATGGTTCGAACATCTCGGGGGTAAGGCCTGGTGGAAGGGTTGGGTTTGGGAGATTGAAGCGTTGATGTAGATAAAGCGCATTCACCACGCTCTGCCCCAGATGGCAATTGTTGTTGAAGATGTAGCATTTGCGGGCCGTTCTTGCCGCATTCTCGATCCTCTCTGCCCACTCCTCTAGCTGCTTGTCATTGTATAGGTAGTCGTAGCGGTGACTGGGGGTGGGGTGATCCCACCACATCTTTGCGTTTCGACCATGAAGCCGATAGTAGGCAACGTCAGAAGTTATTATGTTGCTCGCTTCAGGAAGGGCCGACAAAGAGGGTAGATCCACATTAACAAAGCCCAATCCGGCGTCTTTCAGCGCACCAAAGACGCGCTTGTCATACCAGCTGTTGTGGCGGAACTCAACGTTGATGGGAACGTCATAGTGAACAAGTGCATCTGCAACATGTTTAAGATAATCAAGTGTCCGCGAGTTAGACTTGAACGAATAGGGAAACTGGGCGAGGAAACCTCCCAACTGTCTGGCTTCAATAAGCGGCGCGACACCTTCTAGGAATGGCCGAATAATAGTGTTCCATTTTTCTCTCTCATGGGTTATCTCTTTGGGGAGTTTCACAACAAATGTAAAATCTTCAGGAACCTTCGTCAGCATGTTCGAGAACATGGATGGTGGAGGGACTCGGTAGTAGGTGGAATTGATCTCTACCGTGTCAAACATCTTGGCATAGCGAGAAAGGAAGTCCCTTGACTTCATCCCTATGGGATAAACCGTACCAATCCAGTCCTTGAAACTATAGCCTGAGGTGCCAACATGGATTCTTGCTGCCATACATCTATCCTAGTATACATTGAGGCGGGCTAACAACTGTCAGAATTCCCACTCCTCCCCTTGGGAGAATCCGCCGACGTGTTCCGGAATGGCCTTGAAGAGAAGGGTCTCTCCAGTGATGATCGCGCTCTCTCCGAAGCGGTCACGTATCCGATCGGTCACGTTGTTCAATCGTTCCCGCCGTTGATCCTCTTCTAACAAGCAAGCGGGAAGACACCCTTTTTCAGTAAGATTACGCACCGAAACACTCACCTGGGAAATAGAAGGAGGGTGAATCGCCATCTTCTGGCGGGTAACAAGGCACGCATTGTAAATGGTCTCGCCATCATCAGTAGAGAAAGGTAAGGTAATCTGCTTGCCATAATGCGGCCCAATCGAACCAAGACTAAAGCCAAAATGCACCGTTCGGCCTACGTAGCCGAGTTTGCGCATCCGTCTTCCTACCTTATCACATAGGCTTCGTAACACAAGGAAGGCAAGATCATACGATCGCAGCCGGAGAGGAAGGGATTTAGAGTGTCCCACAGATTTAACAGAAGCAGCTGTAGTGTATGAAACTACAGGGGTCGAATCTCGCCCTTGCCCAATCTCTCTGAGGAAGAGGCCATAGATGCCAAATTCCTGTTTCAGGTACCGAGCTGGTGCGCGTCCAAGATCTCCTAGGGTATGGATGCCCACTTTTGTAAGCCGTGTCTCAATCCGTCTGCCAATACCACACACTTCACCAACTGGGATCTCCTCTAGAAGCGATGGAATCTCTTCATCTCGCAGTTTTCCGATCCCATCAGGTTTGTGGCGGCTGGCGATGAGTTTGGCAAATGTTTTGTTGGAAGCGATCCCTATAGTGCATGTGATATATTGTCCCAGCGCCTCGTAGAACTCGTCCTTGATCAAGCGAGCCATGCTAACAGGGCCGCCATAACGAGTGGCTTCCTGCGTTACATCCATGAATACCTCATCGATGCTAAACACTTCAAGTAATGGAGTGTAGAGTTTAAGAATAGAAAGGAAACGTTTGGTTATCGCAATGTAACGTTCTGCCTTTCCAGAGACAAGTGTCAAAGATGGGCAAAGGCGTCGCGCTTCCCAGTTTGTCATTCCCGATTTTACCCCGTAGCGTTTTGCCTCACGGGACGCGGCGACAATAATAGAGCGTTCGTGAGGTTTACCCGTTACTCCAATTGGGCTTCCTCGCAGCGATAATGTTGCCTGTTGCTCTACCGAAGCGAAGTAAGAATCCATGTCGAGATGCATGATAATACGCGTCATCTATTCCTCCACATCGATTGAATCGAGAATCCATATACAACGATTTGTATTGAGGCGAAGCCGGAACTGGTTTTTGCCGGAGCTCACCGCGTAACAAAGAAATAGGGCTTGCCCTTCTCTCTCGGGGTGAATAAGGTCAGTTGAGGTAATGTCAAAACGGCGATTTCTCCATCGAAAGGCACAAATGATGGGATGTACCGCGCCACGCTTGTAAAGGACATACGCATCGACTGGCTCACAGATTTCCTGGTACATAATGGTTCACTGTGTTCAGTGTACCACCAGCACCAACGATCGTCAAGAGTTTAAAATGGAGAAAAAGCGGTAACTGTAATGCGGACCAGCTAAACCAACCTGCTCGCGGCGGATGAGTCGCAGTTCGGCAAGACGCCCCACACGTCGAAGGCAAGCATTATGTCGAATGCCTAGCAAACTGGCAAGCTCTTTGGCCGTCGTTTCCCGGCGATCGATCACCAACGCCAGCGTCTCTTTCATCTGTGTGCCAAGAAGGCCAAGAACATCCCAACCATCATTAGATGAGCAAAGCATCGCCATCCGTCTACGCTCAAGTTTGCTAGATAGATCTTCTGTGATCTCAAGCACTGGCGAATGAACGATCATGTAGCGATCCCCATACTCTCCCGTGATAAGGCGAGCATAGGACAGAGCGACTGCCTCGTCCGCGAACGAGCCACTGAGAACCTCAATACCATCTAAAGAGATTACCAAACGGCCTGGCTCGGAAAGGGTTTCTAATGCGGTCAGGAGTTTCTCCCGCGCTCTCTTTCCCTCCAAGCGCGTTCCCACTCTTACCCCGAAGGAAGCCAGGCGAAACGTATGTTTATCCATTCTGTTCATTGAACCCGGTAGATGATCAATTGTCAACTGGCGCTGCCTCAATGCCAAATACATGGCGTGGGAGGCGCACGGCAATCTGTACTCCTGGAAAGAAGGGTGCGTCGTACACATCACCTTGCTCCACATCCATGTACACAAGCGCCTCTCCGCTTCGGATTACAAGGAGCCCATCCCACTTTCGTACCAGCCGAGCAATTCGCCGCAGCTCCCCACCATGTCCAGGGTCCACGAAACGACTCATCCCTTCAAACACAACCTTCTTGAGTGCGCCTTTGTCGCTAATTCGGGCAAGTTTATCTCTCAATGACAAGCTTCCTCGTAGTCCAATCCCCATGTCTGCCACAGCTAGGAAGATCGAATCTGTGTAGTCCTGCATTGCGGCAAGACCATGTGGATCTTCCACTTTTCCTGTCGCATTACTGTGCTGAGGAATGTTCTGGAAGAGCTCGAGCATGACTTTCACTAAAGCGTTTCGCGACTCGTTCGTCAACGGATATCGCTTCGAAAGACGTAGATCAAAAGCACAGGCTAGACGAGATACACGCTCTTCCTTACCGATGTGAGCGATCGGTTGCAAGGCGCTCGATGTCAACGAATGTGGCTCCCGTGGAGATCCGCAAAAAGATCGAACCTCCTTGGCGAAACCCATATCATCCATCCAGCCACACACGTAGTAGCTTCGGGGCCATTGAACGCGAAGTGGCAATTGTCTTGCGAGGCGATATCGAACAGCTAGGTCGAGGAGCAAGAGCGCATATGGATCGACAAACTCGACACTACTCAAGTCAAGTTGTACTGATCGCTGCGACACAATTCCATCTAGCAGCTGATCTATTGTCTTTACGGTAAGTCTTGCCACTCCTCCTCCCGGTAGTCTGTTGTGGATACCAAATGATACCTCGCGCCAGGTATCCATTGCCATCTTTGTGATCCACTTTGAATCACCCTTCCTAACCTCACTATCTTCCTCAGTTGGTTCTGTTGGTTTCGAGAACGTGGATCGACTAAAGTTACAAACATGAACAAAAAGGCAGCCAACCTCTCCTGGCTTGAAGACTTAAATCCCCAGCAACAAGCCGCGGTGACATATGGGGATGGTCCACTCCTGGTTGTTGCCGGCGCCGGAACAGGGAAGACCAAGACACTGGCATACAGAGTGGCCTATCTTATTGCTCAAGGAGTCAATCCAGGAAAGATACTCCTTCTCACCTTCACAAGGCGCGCCGCACAGGAGATGTTGAGACGCGCTGCACACATTGCACAGCGAGGTTCTCCGGCAACTGTGCGTGTTTGGGGTGGCACGTTTCATGCCACAGCCAACAGACTCCTGAGGATCTACGCAAAAGCAGCGGGACTGAGCAAGGACTTCACCATTCTAGATCGGGGAGATGCGGAGGACTTGATCGGCTTGATCCGCCATGAGAAGGGACTTCATAACCGTGAAAAGAGGTTCCCTCGTAAGAGAACCTGCCTCGCCATCTACTCGAGGTGTGTGAACGGATCGCTGGGGCTGAAGGATGTGCTAGAACGCTACTTTCCGTGGTGCGCCACATGGGAGGAAGAGCTGCGACCTCTGTTCAAGCAATACGTTTCACGCAAGCAAGAACGGAATGTGTTGGACTACGATGATCTCTTGTTGTACTGGGTTCAGCTACTTTCCGATGAGAAGCTCGCTAATCGCCTCAGCAAGAGATTCGACCACATTCTGGTTGATGAGTATCAAGACACAAATAAGCTTCAAGCACAGATTCTACTGGGTATGCGCTATGGCAATAATAACATAATGGTGGTGGGAGATGACGCGCAGAGTATCTACGGCTTTCGAGGTGCAACCGTGAGAAACATTCTTGATTTCCCAAAGGAATTCCCGGGAACTTCCATCGTAAAGCTTGAACAGAACTACCGTTCCATTGCACCGGTTCTAGAGACCGCAAACTTGGTCATCGCAGGAGCAAAGGAACGGTATCCTAAGAATCTTTGGTCGGACCGGGAAGAAGGAGAGCGACCCAAGCTAGTGACCTGTAAGGATGAAACTCAACAGAATGAGTACGTGATACAGCAGATCTTACGGCATTATGAAGAGGGAATAGCTCTGCATGACCAGGCAGTTCTATTTCGTGCTGGTCACCTGTCGGATTCTCTTGAGCTTGAGCTGACACGGAAGAATATCCCGTATCACAAGTATGGAGGATTGCGCTTCCTTGAAGCCTCACATGTGAAGGATTTGATTGCTTTCTTACGGCTCGCTGAGAATCCACGTGATGAGATGGCTTGGCTCAGAGTACTTCAACTGATGGACGGGATAGGCCCTGGCACTGCCAGCCAAGCCATAAGGCATGTTGTTGAGCATGGAAATAGCCCAGAGTCCATTGGAACTTTCAAAGTAAGGCCCTCAGCTCGGAAACAGATGGCCGCTTTTGCCGAGACAGTGAGTGATCTTGTGCATGCTGGCTCATTCAATCCTGCTCTTCAAATCGAACGAATCAGGAGGTTCTACGACCCTCTGCTGCACAAGCTGTACGAAAACCCAGGCGCTCGCTCCCGAGATCTTGTCAGTTTAGAGCAAATCGCCTCAGGTTACCGGCTAAGAAGAGACTTTCTCGTCGACCTGCAGCTTGATCCACCTACCTCGACAGGTGACCTAGCTGGCCCTCCTCATAGAGAGGACGATTGGTTGGTGCTATCCACCATACATTCCGCTAAAGGTTGTGAGTGGGACGTGGTTTACCTTATTCACGCAGCTGACGGCTTTCTGCCTTCAGACATGGCAACAGGATCTGAAGAGGAAATCGAAGAGGAGCTGAGGCTGACGTATGTTGCGCTTACAAGAGCTAGGGATTTCTTGTACATCTCCTGGCCCCTCCGCTATTACCACAGGTGGTATGCAATGAGTGATAGCTCGAGCTATGCTCAGCCTTGTCGCTTCTTAACAGACGATGTAATGAAAAGTCTGGACGAGGTTTATCTGGAACAGGGCTCGGAACTGGATAGAAGATCAGATGCAACCAATACCAGAGACATAGCTGAAAGAATAAGAGAAATGTGGGAAGAGTAGCTCCTCTCAGATACTGGGCAAGACAGATGGAACAAGGAAACACCACTAAGCCTGTAAATGGAAGCAGTGTAGTTGTAGAATATTGGCTCAGGGATTCAGATATCGCACAGGTTACAACAGCTACAAAAGGAGGCGCATAGTGAGCAACAATACTCTTCGATTAGAAGGGATCTATCCTCCTATTCCGACGCCGTTCGACGCTAAAGGACACGTTGCTACAAAGGCACTCACTGGAAACTTGCGAATATGGAATCGGTATGAGCTCCGTGGCTATGTTGTGCTTGGGTCAAACGGAGAACTTGTACTGCTGAACGATCAAGAGCGATTGCGCGTGTTGGAGGTAGCCCGAGCGGCTATTCCAGCGGACAAGTTGATGATCGCCGGAACTGGGTGCCAGTCTACATTACAGACCATAGAGTTGACAAAACAGGCTGCAGAGATCGGAGCCGATGCAGCACTAGTTGTCAGTCCATTCTATTACAAAGGGCAGATGACCTCAGGGGTATTGATTGAGCATTTCCACAGGGTGGCAGATGCTTCCCCTATTCCCGTAATTATCTACAACATGCCTGCTTGCACAGGAATTGATCTAGACGCCACAACTGTCACTGCAATTGCAGAGCATGAGAACATACTCGCCATTAAGGATTCGGGAGGGAGTCTAGCAAAGATGGCAGAGATTCACCGTCTTGCTCCTCTGTCCTTTCAACTCCTAGCTGGCTCGGCCAGCTTCCTTCTCCCCGCTCTTCTGATGGGCGCCGTAGGAGGTGTGCTAGCATTGGCAAACGTTGCACCACATCAGTGTCTAGCCATCAGACAGCACTTCATAGATGGTGAGCTTGACGAGGCACGTCACCTTCAAGAAAAAGTGCTTCCCGTAAATGCAGCTGTCACACGAGGATGGGGTGTACCAGCGCTAAAGGCAGCAATGGAAATGCTGGGTATGTACGGAGGACTGCCTCGAGCGCCTTTACTTCCGCTATCAGAGGATAAGAAAGAAGATCTAAGATGCATTCTGCAAGAGGCAGAACTATCTGCGTTAGGATGAACATTCGACTTATGAGGAGAGTATTATGAAAGGCCGTACATTGTTGATGATCCCCGGACCGGTCGAGTTTGAGCCGGATGTGCTTCAGGCGCTAGCTGCGCCCACTACTAGTCACGTTGCCCCCGAATTCATCGAAGTCTTTGGCCAGGCATTGGAAAGAATGAGAAAAGTGTGGTTTTGTCCCACTGGCCAGCCATTCGTAGTAGCCGGCTCTGGAATGCTCGCTATGGAAATGGCCGTTGTGAACCTTATTGAGCCTGGGGACAAGGCGTTAGTGCTAAGCACGGGAGTGTTTGGCGACCGCTACGCCGAACTACTGAAACGATACGGGGTAGAGGTTACCGTGCTCCGTGCTCCACTCGGTGAGACGATTTCTTTGTCAGAAGTAGATGCCGCGCTACATGCGCAACGCTACAACCTGATGACCATTACGCATGTAGATACTTCTACCGGCGTTCGCGTAGACGCACAAGCATTGAGCGCACTCGGCTGTAAACATAACGTACTCACAGTGCTCGATGGAGTCTGCTCTTTGGGGGCTGAACAGCTCTACCAAGAACAATGGGGTATCGATGTTGCCCTAACAACTTCTCAAAAAGCAATTGGAGTTCCTCCTGGACTCGCCCTGTTGGTTGTCAGTCCCAAGGCGTTGAGTACCTGGAGAAAACGTAACACCCCAGTTGCTAATTACTACGCGGATTGGGCTAATTGGCTGCCAGTCATGGAGGCTTACGAAGCACGAAGACCAAGCTACTTTGGAACCCCGGCTGTGAATCTTATCTGCGCGCTTCACGTCAGCCTTGGAATAATCCTTAAAGAAGGGATGAAAACCCGCTTGTTGCGACACTACAAGCTTGGGAAAGCATGCAAAGCAGCTATTAACGTATTGGGACTGGATCAAGTGCCGACTGACCCAGCGCACGCCGCGGCAACACTAACGGCTCCTTACTATCCTAAGGGTGTGACGGGAACAGAGCTTCTACCGAAAGTTAAGGCAGCAGGGGCAATTCTAGCTGGTGGACTGCATCCCGAAATTAAGGATCGTTACTTTCGTGTTGGGCACATGGGGGCGACAAACCCAGGCGATCTGTTAGCCACGATCGGAGCTATCGAAACAGCATTGCTGGAGTGTGGCCATAACTGTGAGCTAGGCGCCGGTGTGGCTGCGGCTCAGCGGGTCCTACGAAGTTAGGAAGCTGTCCATGCATTATTCTTGATACATGCTCCTTGTCGACCGGCTTAGAAAGTTCAGTATTTCTACGGTGTAGGTCTCAGTCGCCTAGTTGATCCATTCCTATTTCCCTTCCAAGGTCTACGTAGCTCTCAGGCAATTGATACTCGGGCTGCATAACAACACGCCCAGGAAGCCTCGTTCCCGCTTTCGCGATTGCTTTCAGGCCATCAATCAGATCATTCAGGCGCTTGTATGGCACAGAGAATATCAACTCACCATCCTGTGCTCCAGCAGCACGCCGATCCCCACGGCACGGCACCGCCACTTGACATTTTCCCGTTTGCAGTACCGGCACAACCGAATAGACACAGGCGGCATGCCCTGATAGTGTACAATCTAGGTCAAATCCATCTTTGTAGGCAATCCCAAGAAGTAACAGGCTAAGCTGTGCTGATGTGCAGTACATCATCACCATATCGGGATAGAAAGCTGCAGTTTCCAGCGGTGCAGACATGATTCCAATATACTTACCTGTTTCCAGGCGCGGGGAGTTCTGCGCGTAATTGGCTCCAGCTTCCAGTGTCTCTACATCCTGCGGGAACCTGTTGTGCCCTTGCAAGAAACGAACCGGGGGTTTCTCAAGGCCAAATGCCAAGACCGGTTCAAAACACCACATATCTTCCTTTAACACAGCGATTGCA
>DAOVAR010000014.1 GCA_030670905.1 Candidatus Bipolaricaulota bacterium | reverse complement strand
GTCGACAGGATCGAATCCAAAATCAAACACGGCATCTTTCATTGGGGTGAGCGCAAGAACGAAGAGAACTGGGAGGAGTTGGGCGACAAAATTGAGAAGAAAGTAAAGCGTGGTATCGCTCACTGGGTTGATGCAGATCCCAATATGGAGTGGGATGATTTAGGCAAAAGCATTGAAGAGAAAATAAAGCGCAAAGTTCGCGAGTGGGCTGACGAAAGCTAACGAGCCCGAGATTGCCAGTTCATCTCAGCAAGAGACGTATTGGATCCTGCTGGAATATGTGCATCTCTACTCGGAATATTGGAAGGAGAAAAAATGAAAAATGAAAAATCTCTAATTAGTGTCGTGTTTTTATCCATTGTCTTGACTTCCTTGATCGCGGTTAATTGTGCTGCTACTGTGTCTCAAGAACAGTATGACAAGCTGGGAGCGGAACTTTCTGCAGCTCAAGCACAAGTTGAGGCGCTACAGAGTGATCTTGAGTCAGCCCAAAGCAGGATCGCACTGCTGGAAGAAAAGATAACACGGGCCAAGGCGCAAGCGGACATTATCAGCGGCTTGTTTGTTCCCGCTCTAACGGGAGAGCTTAATGAAATGACATCTGCCGAATCTACTCGCTACTTTCTCGAATGGCGAGATCAAGTTGAAGCTTCGGGAGATATCTTGTTGAAGGACAAATTTCAAACGCTTATGGATGCTGAGTTTGCAAATGAAGGAATGATGGATTTCTTCCTATACCTGTTTGAGAATCTACCAAAGACGTTGGAATAGATGCGAGTGGCAGGTTGATAGAGTTCATTGAGTTCGTTGAGTTCATGGGGTTCGTAGGTTAAGAAACGGTTAAGAGCTAAGGATCGATAGTTCAGGGTCGGATGGCAGTGGTCAAGCTCACCAAGTTTCCTTATTGAACAAATGGGGCCTGGCGTTCTGCCAAGCCCCATCACGTCTTATCCTACTCAAGATAGATAGGCGCTAGATCAAATACATACATTGGTAGGATGCGATATCCCATAACTCCTGCTCGCATCCCTTCCAATTGATGAGGATCTTGAATCCAAATCAATACAGCATCGTCTGCAATAAGGGTCTGCGCCATAGCGTAGATCATCTTGCGCTCGTTAACATTGAACGTTTCATTGCCCCTGTCGAGCAACTCGCGAAGGAAGTAGTTTGTGTACTGCCAGTAGTAAGCAGATGTTCCATCGTCATTGACACGCGTGAAGCCCTTGGCGAAGTTGGCTGCTGGTTCTAAGCCTTGGTCGTGACCTATTACTGTCATGTCATAGTCCCATTGCTCGTACACCTTGTCCAGCCAAATTCCCCATTCAACGATCTCTAGCTTGCAGTTGATCCCAACTTCTCTAAGCTGGTCGGCAATGATTTCTCCGGTACGCACATGGAGCTGGTAAGGTAGAGGTAAGTATATTGTGGTATCAAAACCGTCTGGATAGCCTGCTTGAGCGAGAAGTTCCCTCGCCTTACGGGGATCATGAGGATACATCCCAGTAAGGTCGACATAGTATGGATTCATGGGTGTCATATGGGATGCAATTGGACTTCCCCATTCTGACTTCAAGTCAGTGGCAGTGATGATTTCGTCACGGTCGATAGCATAGTAGATCGCGCGACGGACAAGAACATTATCAAACGGTGGCCGCGCGTGGTTCATTGCCAGAAGCTGGGCTAGATTCTGTGGCCCGGAAACTATCTTAAATCGCGGGTCGTTCTCAATCTGTATCGCATTCTCCGCCACCATACGATCAACGAAGTCAACATCTCCTGACATCAAAGCAGCCAACGAAGCCGCTTGATCTGCAATAATCTTGAAAAGCACTTTGTCTAGATATGGCACGCCTGGTTTCCAGTAGTTTGGATTCTTGACGAAAATCAAGGAATCTCCCGGAATCCACTGTGAGAACATAAACGGCCCTGTTCCTATAGGATGGGAGCGAAGTGCTTCCATGTCCGATCCCCGCGGGATGATTCCGGTGCCCTTTCCTGAGGCGAGATATCCCACCAACGATGCTGCTTTCCCTTCCGTAATGAACTTCACAGTTGTTGCATCGACAGCTACAACTTCTTTGATGTACGCAAATGGCGACGCATTTGGGGACCCGGTGTTCGGATCGAGCAGCGTGTCAAAGGTGTATTTTACGTCCTCGGCAGTGAACGGCTGCCCGTTATGGAACACGACGCCAGATCGCAAATGGAACGTGTATTCCGCCCCATTATCAACCTCGTTCACCTCGTAGCTGGTAGCAAGTAGCGGTACCAGTTCGCGGTCGGCTGTGTAGCGCATGAGTGGTTCGGCAATATTGTACATCACCAATTGATAGCTTGCTGTGGCAGGCGTTAGGATCAGGTTTAAGCCGTCCGGTTCTGCCTGCACGGCTACGGTTAGGGTTCCTCCGGTTGTCTGAGCTGTGGCTAGGCTACTGAGCCCCGCCAGGATTATGATAAGACTGACGATTAATCGGTTATGCAGATTCATAGGGATCTCCAGGATGAAGCTCATCCCCGCATATCTCTGCAAGGGTCCGATCGATACGTTGCGCTAGACCATTCATTGATACCACTCCTTTCTTCTTATCTCGATTTCATCAACTTGGGATCCAGTACGTCCCGAAGACCGTCACCAAGAAGGTTGAATCCAAGTACGGCGATCGCAATGGCAAGACCGGGAAAGACCGCCAGTAAGGGATTAATCCCCATGAAGGTTTGAGCCTCAAGAAGCATGCGCCCCCAACTAGCAAACGGTGGCTGTGTTCCTAATCCGAGATAACTCAGTCCTGCTTCGGAGAGGATGGCTACCGCGAATTGAACGCTACCTTGGACGATCAGTGGTGATAGTACATTGGGGAATATGTGCTGGCAGGCTACACCGAACCGACCCCGCCCAATGGAATAGGCCGCCGCGGTGTAATCAAGTTCTTTTGCTCCAAGAACCCCTCCGCGCGATAGACGTGCAAATACAGGGATGTTATATATTCCAATTGCTATCATGCTGTTCCTGATTCCAGGTCCCAGCAGGGATGATAAGAGAAGTGCGTTGAGTACAGCGGGGAAAGCATACAAAACATCCATGAGACGCATGATTGTCTCATCCCACCAGCCTCCAGCAAGCCCACTCCATACACCCAGGGTTACGCCAAATACCATGCCAATTCCTACCGCGATCACTCCAACAAGGATTGAAGTCTGCGATCCTTGCATGATCCGACTTAGTACATCTCGACCGTACTGATCTGTTCCAAGCAGGTGGTTCTTGCTGGGCGGTTCCATGCGATTGGAAATCCTCATCTTGATCGGATCGTACGGAGTATAAAACTCAGTGACAATTGCTGTTATTAACAGCAGAAAAACCAGCACAAAGCCAATCATGAAGTTCATATTTTGCCTTGCGCAATGGAAAAAATGACGCCACATCATTACTCCAATCGTATCCTCGGATCCAGAAACATGTAGGTCAGATCAACCAACAGGTTCATTCCCACAACCATCACAGCTATGAGCAGAACAATGTCCTGAACTACGGGGAAATCACGTTGGCTGATTGCTTGGAAGGCCAATCTACCCAGACCAGGCAAATAGAAGACATTTTCGATGATAATTGTTCCAGCAAGCAAAGCGGCGAACTGCATACCAATGATCGTAATAATGGGGATGAGGGCATTACGTAAAGCATGCTTGTAAAGAATGACATGTTCCACAAGTCCCTTGCTGCGTGCTGTTCGGATGTAATCGTGGTGAAGTACCTCAAGCAGCGCAGAACGGCTCAACCGAGCGATTACCGCCGCGCGAATGATTCCCAGTGCTATGGCAGGGAGTATGAGTGATTTGAATGCTCCGGATACACTCTCTGTCCACGGGATGAACCCCCCCGCGGAGAACCAGTTCAATCGGACAGCGAATATTAGCATGAGAAGGATGCCAAACCAGAAAGCAGGTACAGCCAAGCCGATCTGAGAGAAGATCATCACACCATAATCCCCGATTTGGTTGCGATGCGTGCCCGCATATAGGCCTGCTGGCACGCCGACCATGACCGAAAGAAGAATGGCAATCCCAGCGAGTGGCGCTGTCACAAGCAAGCGAGAAGAGATCAGCTCTGAGATTGGTACGTTGTATCTCAGGGAATCGCCAAGGTTACCAGTTAGCACCCCTCGCGCCCAGGAGAAGTACTGAACGAGAAGTGGTTCATCAAGCCCGAGCTTGTCACGGAGAATTTCGAGAGTTTCTGGTTCCGCCTCTGTTCCGAGCATCATCTGAGCTGGATCGCCCGGAATGATTCGCATTACTGTGAAGATCAGAACTGAGATGAGCACAAGAGAAACAGCCAGGCTTATCAGTCGGCGTATCGTATAGGTCAACATGACATTTCTTGCCTCATTGTTTGCCCCTTAGAATATCGATGGCGGTGAAAAAGTGTTGTTCCATTACCTTCCGCGCCCCATCACATCTTTTCTTTCTATTGCACGGACAATTTCCCAATGTTCATCTGCGGCTAGTGAACCTCGTCCTTCCCTATTTGCTTGACCAATTGCTTGGTTAGACACTCTAGGTATCTGTGTCCTCCATGATGATACCGCTCAACATCAGGCTGGAGTGGTTCGCAAAACCTTAAACTTACTTGACGTGCTCGTCGCAGGTGGCGCCAAAGGACAACGAATGGGAAGATATAAAACGGCGTTCCCTTCGCGACAAAGACCCCTCGATCAATTACCAGAGGAAGAAGCGGTTTATCTGACCGGCAAGCAAGGAAAGCCGCTCCGTGGTAGAAGGTGCTTTCACCATGCTGGTGTCCTTCAGGGAAGATGGTTACAGGGTGTTCCTGCTCTAACCACTGTAAGGCCCCGCGCAAGGCTCCTATATTTGGGCCTGTGTCCTCGAGGATCCATCCTCCCCACCAAGTCAAGAAAAGTCGACGCGCCCATGGACCAGCTTCCAAGCGGTATAGATAACGATTCCATTTCTCAGAATGTGGATTATTGTGAAAAGCGCGGCGGATCAAATAAGCATCGAGATCGCCCATGTGTGTTGGGCAGAGGATGTAGCCTCCTTGTGGGATATGCTCTGCTCCATGGACCTCAAGCCTTACAACTGCCGCGATTAGCTTCATTGGCATAAAGGCAAGAAAACCGATGAATTTCAGCAACAGATTGACCATCTTACTTCGTTCTTCCTAGCCAAGCAATCGACCAGTAATTCTTTGTATGTGTCCATATGTAGTGGAACGCTCCTCTGTTGAGCCTTCGTGAAGATGTGTAGGCTGCTAGGTTTCCGCAGAACGAGATGTCTCCTTCTTTTCTCAGCTTCATCGCTAGCTGCAAATCCTCGGAGACAGTATAGACATAATCTCCGTCCTTGAAACCATTGACGTGCTGGAAAGCCTCGTTGAGAACAGCGAAGTTGGGGCCACAGAAGCTCGGTCGCCGCAAGAATTGGTTCAGTCTGAGGAAAAGTGTGAACAGGAACTCCGAGATGCATAGAGCCCGTCCCTGTGGTCCCTTAAAAAGGATCTTCCCATAGACTCCCGCGAGTGCCGCATTTTCTTCAAAACATCTTACGATTATCTCTAACCAATCCGGTGGGAGAATGGTGTCGGCATCTGTTGAGGCGATAATTTCTCCTATCGCCCCCTCAAATCCGCTTTGCCGTGCGTAGCCTACTCCCTGTCGTGGCTCGTGGATTACGCGACAGCCATATGACTCAACAATCTTTCTTGTGTTGTCCGTTGATCCATTGTCAACTACGATAACCTCAAAATTGCGAAAACTCTGATTGCCTAGACTTTTCAAGCAGAGCTCAATCTCCTTGGCTTCGTTAAGCACAGGGATCACCACGCTAACCTTCGGCCTTTCAGTTGTGCGCGAGATGACAGAGACCTCCTCAAGGATAGTCTAATGATTCGTCTGTCTGAGAACAAAAGAGTAACAGGAATCGCTAATGGACTCAATCAGCGTAGCTCTCGTTTGCTGAAGTGCCTGACATTTACTCAGTCTGCCTGCCATTCCGTTGATGCATCCATCATGACTGCACCCGCACCCTTCCCCGCTTTTCATGAGGAGTATGATGCAGTCATTCGAAGAATGGAGCAAGAACCAGGTATAAGGTTAAGCGGACTACTGCTTCCTGATACAAGGCGGCAGTAGATCCTTTGAAGACACGGGCAATAGTGGTATGCTAGTGTCGGCAAGATCAAATTCCTCAAAAAGGACGCGAATGACAGCAAAACAGAATTCAAACAACCTGGTATGGCTCGATCTCGAAACAAGCGGACTCGATGTAAACTCGTGTAGCATCCTGGAGATTGCTACTATCATCACCGATGGAAGTCTTAACATACTGGTCCAGGGCCCGAATCTGGTCGTTCATCAACCTGAAAGTGTTCTCAGCAAAATGGATGAATGGTGTGCGGAACAACATGGAAACTCTGGGTTGATTGAAGAGGTTCGCCGCTCGTCAGTCTCCCTCGCGCAGGCAGAGCAGGAAACACTCGAGGTAGTAAGAATATACTGCCCCAAACAAGGCTGTCCTTTATGTGGTAATTCAATCTGTTTTGACCGTCGTTTCTTGATCAGGTTCATGCCAAAACTAAATGAGTACCTAAGCTACCGCAACGTTGATGTAAGCACACTGAAAGAGCTTGTAAGCCGCTGGTACCCAGGAAAGGAAGTCAAAGGCGGCAAGTCTTCAAAACACCGCACGCTTTCCGATATCCGTGAGTCGATCGAAGAGCTCAAATACTATCGGATGACCGTCTTCAACCAATATAATGGCTGATCTTCTGTGGGAAGAGGTTATTCTCGCACGTGAGCGGATTGCACCATTTGCCCATCGCACGCCATTCTTGACCTGTGCCTCTTTGGATAGAGCAACTGCGAACAACGTCTTTTTCAAGGGCGAATTTCTACAGAAAAGTGGCTCATTCAAGTTTCGTGGGGCGTGCAATACTATTGCGGCTTTGACCGCGACGGAGCGAACCCGCGGGGTTATTACTCACTCCAGTGGAAACCATGCCCAGGCACTAGCGCTGGCAGCAAGATTGCATCACGTACGGGCAACTGTTGTAATCCCGGAGGATGCTCCAGAGATAAAGCGGCTGGCAACCGCGGGCTATGGCGCAAAGGTTGTCTTATGCAAACCAAACCTTGCTGCAAGAGCCAAGGTCACCGCACAGATAGTTAAGGAAACTAGTGCTATCTTTGTAAGTTCTCATGATGATAATCAGGTGATCGCTGGACAGGGAACAGCCGCCGCCGAATTGATAGAGGATGTTGGCGATCTTGATTATGTACTTGTTCCCGTCGGCGGAGGTGGCCTTCTTGCGGGAACAGCAATTACTGCTTCTCATCTTCTTCCTAAAGCTAGGGTAATCGGCTGTGAGCCAGCTGAGGCCGATGATGCGTATCGTTCGTTTAGAAGTGGAAAACGGGTCGAGGAGGTTAGCACGAATACGATTGCTGATGGGCTGCGCACAACTCTAGGTGTGCGTAACTTCGAGGTGATAAAGAGTCGTGTATTTGATATTGTCCGTGTGTCGGAAGAGGAGATAATTGGAGCGATGCGGTACGTGTGGGAAAGAATGAAGATCGTTATTGAACCGTCGAGCGCCGTTGCAGTTGCTCCACTCCTCTATCATCATCTGGGCATTGAAGGAAGAAGGATTGGAGTGATCTTAACCGGCGGCAATGTCGAGCTTGAGCCCTTCTTTCAGGCCGTCTTTAGCAACAACAGAAGGAAGAGAGGAAGGTAAGATCCTCTAGCCTCAAACTTATTGCCACAACACAGAGCCGGCCGGTCTGGTTGTCAATACTATTTGGGTTTCTCGCCGTAAGGTAACGTAACCCAGAGAAAGACTCACTGGCTTAGTCTCTCGGCAAAGACGGTGAAGAGTGAAAAGACAGTCGGGAGTCGAAAGACGGTGAGTGGTGGGTGGTGAGTGGAAGAACAGTGATGGGTAATGAGTAATGCGTGATGTGTAACGTACAACCACCATTACGCTGGATTCCGGGCCCTGCCCTGGACCCCGATCCAGGGTCCGCCGGAATGACGACGTATACTGTCATGCCGGGCTTGATAAGCCTGCCCCGTACTTGATACGGGGGCATCCAGATGTCAATGAATGATACTCTTCCCGAGAGACATAGCCACTTCATATGGGGCAATGGCTTTGACGTCAGGCGCAAGACCCAACGCTACGAACAGTCTACGTATTCTTGTATCTAACGTCGGAGACCTGTCTGCGTCGCGGGTGCGACAGGAAGACACGGAGGAAATCTTCTTTGTTTGTTCTCCACAATAATATTATGGTTTTGTCTGTCAACAAAGAAAATGCCTTTCTCTGCGATCTCTGCGGTTAACTAGTTATCAGTAATCAGTTGTCAGTCGTCAGTTCTTCTCACTCCACCATTTAACCATTTCTCCATTTAAGTGCTTGACTACTCCTTAGTAATACGGAGAGGGCTTAGCTTCATACCTCTTTCTTGGTTTCCTCTGTGGCCTCTGCGTCCTCTGCGGTAGAATGGCTTTGTCTTTGTCAGATAAGTAGTCTTTGTTCTTGACAGTAAGTTGCCTTTGTTCTTAACCCCATTCTTGTTTTTCTCTGCGATCTTAGCGGCTTGAGTGAGTGGAACGAATGGGCGAGAGAAAGGGCCTTATGTCAGAAGGAGGTCGTTATCCCACTCCGTACCTTCCTGCCTACCATTGCTCAGTTGCGCATTCTATCTTCAATGCCTGTAAGAGAGCGTTGATTCCGCGATTGTGGAACACATCAGCCAAGATTATCTTCCCATGTGGGTTTAGCTGTGCATAATCTGCTACAATTATTCGTGGATTTACATTGACTGCATCGGCAAGGTCAATCTTATTGACTACAACAAGGTCAGTTTGAGAGAAGATCTTTGGGTGTTTTCGTACCACGCTTTCGCCTTCACTAACAGAGATAACAATCAGCTCAAGCTCGGCTCCAACCGGAAAATCTGCTGGGCATATGAGGTTTCCCACATTCTCAATAAACAGGAGATCTATTGTTTCTAGCGAGAGTGACTGTAGCGCAAGCTTGACTGACGACGCATCAAGACAGCAATTATCCTTGCTGTTGACCTGTACCGATTGAACACCGCAGGCAAGGAAGCGCTGATGGTCATCATCACCGGCAGAGTCCGCGCATATCGTTCCCATGCCAGTACCACAGGGTTTCAATCGAGTGATCATTCTCTCGATTAGTGAAGTCTTGCCACTCCCCAGGGCCCCCATTACGCTGATTGCGCGCACGTTGTTCTCTTTCAACAGACGATAGTTTGCCTCTGCTGACTCTAGTTCCCTTTCTAGACTAGTCACATCTCTTTCCTGCATTGGCAGCCCCTCCCTTGTTCTCCAAGTGATGATATGCAGCTTCAATGGTAGCCGCAAGCTCTGAAACCAAGCACGCCACGCTCATGTGCACCCTGCAATGAGGCTTGGGTTGTCATCTGCGATAGTACCTCTTGTCCGCATATTACTGATGAATAACGAGTGTATCTCCGGCGATATTGACTGCGTGGTCTCCAATTCGCTCCAGGTTTCGCAGAACCTCGACAAAGATGATTCCCGTAGTTTGGTCACAAACTCCTTTTTCCAATCGTTCTATATGGTGTTTCTTGTAACGGATCTCCAATTGATCGACCTCTTTTTCCAGATCCAAAGCGTCTTTAGCTGGTTGTTCCTCCTCTGTCGCAAGTGCCTGCATGGACAGATTGTACAGGCCAGAGGCTTTCTTGAACATGTCATCTAGTTCGACTTGTGCCTGTTGGGAAAAGGAGTCTCCTCGCTTTATCATCACTTGACCGCGTTCGGCAATGTTCACTGCGTGATCGCCGACCCGCTCGATGTCACTTATTGCGTGATGAAAGATGTGCAATCTTTTCTTGTTTACGGTGTTAAGCTTACTTGCATCGATGCGATCAAGAAAGCTTTCGACTTCCTTTTCTAAGCCGTCTACCGCTTCCTCAGTTTCCAGTACAATTGCCACGTGTTCAATGCTTCCTTCAAGAAGAACTGCCCGACACGAGTCTAACATCACTCCTGCCATTGTTCCCATGCGTAGCAATTCCCTTTGCGCTTGTCTTACGGCAATCGACGGTGTGTTTAGGAATTCAGCCCCGAGAGATTGTGTGGTCAGGTGTACTTTTGCTTCTCTTCCCGGAACAATCTTCTTTGTTAACCAAACCAGCCCACCTACGCACGGCAGCAATACCAGCGTCACCGTTATATTGAAGATACTGTGTGCGTTAGCGATCTGACGGGGAAGGTTTTCGGTAGTAGCGGCCACTAGGCTGGAATAGGGCGATATGAACAACAGAAAAACCGTAACACCAAGTATGTTTACTACGAGTTGAGCAATTGCCAATCGTCGTGATGAGAGCGACGAGCCAATAGAAGCGATCAGCGCTGTAACGGTGGTTCCAATATTTGCTCCAAAGATCAGAGCGATCGCTGCTGGCAAAGTTAGGACACCCGTGCTTCCCATGGCTATTATCAGGGCTGTCATTGCCGAAGAGCTTTGAATGACTGCTGTTACTCCCGCGCCAATCAGCACTCCCAGTAAAGGGTTTGTACCACAGTTGCGCAGTAAGTGGGAAATGGCAGGAGCCTCGGCAAGTTGCCCTAGATTGGTTGACACTATGCTCATTCCCATGAAAAGAAGCCCGAAGCCAAGGGCAATCTGACCAATGTCTCCTGTCTTCTTCCCACGAAAGACCTCATGCATGATGAACCCAATTGCGATTATGGGAAGGTAGTAGTGTCCAATCTTGAAGGCAATGACTTGCGCGGTAACCGTTGTTCCAATCTCTGCGCCAAGCATCACGCCGATTCCTTGAGCTAGGGTCAAGACACCAGCGTTAATGAGTCCGATCAGGAGGACCATCGTCATGCTGCTGCTTTGAAGGAGTCCTGAGCTGAGTGCTCCGATCATTGCTCCTCGATAAGCTCGTCCCGTGATCCCTTCAAGAAAGCTGCGTATTCTTTCGCCAGCTACTCGCTTGAGTCCATCGCTCAAGACGCGAAGACCATACAGGAACAAGGCAAGTCCTCCAGCGGTGCCGAGAATCATCATTACCATATTTGAAAGTCGCTCCTATTAAGCCGCCTGATGAATATAGATATCGATAGTATATATGTTCTACCCTTAGTTCTGCTAGTTTCCTGGCTTCTCCCCGCCAACCCAACGAACTCTACGAACCCTAGGAACCCTTGTTCCCACTCAACCACTTAACTATTTTCCTACTCAGCTGCTTCGTACGATTCACGCTTCTTTGAGTTGTCGATAGCGATGATTTATGGGAATATTGCGTACATGAAAAGAGATTTGGTTTACGATCTACCGAAGGTAGATTTGCACGTTCATCTAGATGGATCGTTGCGCCTGGGAACGGTAATGGAACTAGCTCGGAATCTTCCCGGCTTGTCCAACATCAAACAAATCGTCATTCCACCATTACGGTGTTCGCTGGAGAGGTACCTCGCGGCATTTGATGTTACCGTGGCTGTGTTGCAGACAGAAGTATCATTGACGCGAGCAGCGTACGAGCTATGTGAGGATGCAGCCAAGGAGAATGTCATCTACATGGAGATCCGCTTTGCCCCCCTTCTTCACCTGAGAAAAGGATTGACCCCCCAACAGGTAGTAGAGGCGGTCCTTGCTGGGATGACGCAAGCGGAGAAGAACTATCCGATAGAGACGAATCTAATCCTGTGCGCGATGAAACAGGAATTGCCTGCAACTTCAGAAAAGGTCGCGAGATTGGCGATCGAATATCTTAGCAAGGGAGTAGTAGCGATTGATCTTGCTGGTCCAGAGGTAGACTTCCCGCCTATCAGGCATCACAAGGCCGTGGAGATTGCCCGCGCAGCTGGATTGCATGTTACAATCCACGCTGGCGAAGGTTGCTGTGCGCATCACGTTAAGCAAGCAATTGACCTTGGCGCGGAAAGAATCGGGCACGGAGTCTACCTATACGAGGACAAGAAAACCGAGAATGAAGCTGTCAGGAGAAGGATTCCACTTGAGATCTGTCCAACAAGCAATCTGCAGATCTCAGGGATAATGAACAGCTATGCCGATCACCCGATGAAGCATTATCTGGATAAAGGCATCCCGATAACACTTAACACCGATAATCGCTTGATGTCCCAGATTGATGTTACCCATGAACTATCAGCAGTTAGTGACGCTTTTTGTCTGTCTTGGGATGAGATCAAGATGATCCTTTCAGACAGTGTGAATGCCGCGTTCGCCTCAGAGGATGTGAAGGATCACCTTCGCCAGACACACCGTCGGTACTTTGATCATTATTCCTTCTAGGTGTTTGTAGCGCTTCTCAACGGAGGTGTGAGTCATTATGACCTGCCGATTCCCTATCCAACAGCCGCCACGCGCATCAACGACACCGATGTTCCTATCTATACAGATAAGAACTACCTCCGACAGGGGTCACCGTCTGCAATGATTCCTACACTGTATTCATCAAGGCGGGATGCATTGCTGAATTGTTACCAACCCTCAAGGCATGTCAACTTCATCGGTCTGCGATAGCCCGACTTGCTTTTCCTAATTGTTGATCAAACTGGATTGAGATCTTGCCATATACGCCGTCGTAACCATGTTTGATCTCAAGATCCCCGGCACGCGCCTTTGTGATTCCCTGTAGAACGCGCGAGGGAACACCATCTTGTAGGTCTTTTTCTCGTAGGTCGAGAAGAATGCGGAACTCGTTTCCAAAGCGCTTGATAAGCCGACCATACTCACGGGTAACCCCTCTTGATTCCGGACCAATGTCTAAGGCCTGTGCAATGATTTCAGCAAGTGGGACAAGATGGTGTACGGGAAACCGTTGTGTTGGCCCTTCACTGCCTTCACGGTCCGCCAGTTCCTCGACGCGATGCATAACCCCGATTGTGAGCGATTTCCCACACACTGGACAGATGTTCTTCAATCTCATTGCCTCTCTCGGGTGAAGGACAACGCCGCACTTGCGGTGTCCATCATAGTGGTATTTCCCCTCCTGAGGATAGAATTCGATCGTTCCCAAGAATCGATTAGGGTCATGGTCTTTGATTGCCGCAATTACACTGTCGTAACTCGGTTGGGGAAGGTTGAACAAAGTTGCCTCGCGGCCAAGCTTCGGTGGTGAGTGGGCATCGGAGTTGGAGATAAGGGCAAGCCGATCCAGCGAAGATACCCGCCAGTTCATGGCTGGATCGCTCGACAATCCAGTCTCAACAGCAAAGATTCTGTCTGTGTGCTTGCCAAAGCATTGCGCCAGTGAATCAAATCCAGACTTTGCCCCGAAAATAGAGAACCAAGGTGTCCAAATATGTGCTGGAATAACCTCCGCTGTCGGGGCAACGTTCCATACTATTTCTACTAAACGCTCTGCTGAGATCCCAAAGGTTGGGCGACCATTATTCGCAAGCTTTCCTATCTTGCCCAGCTCCTTATTGATTGAGGCAGCCGCCCGCAGGTGCGGGGCAAGGATAAGTAGGTGTGCCTTATGTAGGTGTTGTTGCTGGCTCCAGATCACAGAGACCTCTACGGTGAGTAAGAACAGGACTTCCTGATAGCTATAAAGGCCATTCTCCAATGGCGTAAGATGGTGTTGCAGGTCAGAAAACCACTGAGGGTGAGTAAAGTCACCACTTCCCAGAAGGTTAATCCCTTTGAGCGTTGCCCAGTGAGCTAATGTAGGGAGGTCGGTTGTCGGGCTTGTCGCCAGACTAAAGCGAGAATGAATATGCAAATCGGCGATTAGTCTCATTGCTCCAAGAATGATCTCCTTTTCGTGACATCACCCTTCCTGGAAGTCCTCTTCCCGTTCTTCTTTCTCCTTAAGTATAAGGATAGAAGAATACGCCTGGCAACCCTACTGAAAAGAAAGGGCGGGATTTCGCTTGTCAACGCTGGCCTCAGTGATTATGCTTGTATGTGAATAGGCCAACTTATCAGAGAGGCGTTTAAAGAACATATCAAAAAAGGGAGAGGATCATGCACAGGAGAACACTGATCATTTGCGGGATTATTCTCTTAATCAGTACGGCCGCAGTGCTTGCTTATGAGAGAGACGACTTTCTATTCCTGAGTGAGATCGAGATTGGAATGCAGGGCATCGGAAAGACCGTTGTTGCCGGAGACGTGATTAGTGAATTTGAAGTGGAGGTTCTGGGTGTAGTTAATGAACCCAAAACCCGCGCTGATTTTATTGTGGTTAGAGTTAGCGGAGAGGCAATCGGCAGGTCTGGAGGGATCTCACAGGGAATGAGCGGAAGTCCGATCTATGTAGATGGAAAGCTTGTGGGAGCATTGAGCCGTGCTGCCACTTGGTCGAAGGATCTTGCCCCAATTGGACTTGTTACCCCAATTGAACAAATGCTTGACATCATAGATTCTGTGCATGATCACAGACTGCCATCCGCCTCTCTAACTGATGCAACGCTCACTGAGATGCAGCTGGTGGAGCCTGAGTATCCACCCGGCGCCATTGTCCTAACTGACTCACCAGACACTATCTTCTCCTATCCTATTGTCTCGCCACTGTTGGTTACCGGTCTTTCTGGAAGGGCACTTGAGGTTCTGATGAATGGACTTGAGATAGAAGAACATTTTATCAGGCTCCCGGCACAGTTCCGCACATCACTAATTGTTCCCGAAGCGCAAGGGCTCTCTTCCTTTGGTTTGCGCCTGAATCCCATGTCTGGCAAGAAAACGAAAGGAAGCAGTGCAAGTGTTGTGCCAGAACCCGGAGGAGCCATTGGAGTTGCCTTGGCACAAGGCGATATTACAATTGGGGCAATTGGCACTCTTACGTTCAGAGAGGGAAACGCAATCGTTGGTTTCGGCCATCCGTTTCTCTTGAACGGAGAGGCTTCCTTCCCTCTTACTACCGCGCACATCTACGACACGATAAAGGCCTATGACGCCTCGTTCAAGCTAGGAGCAATAGGCGAGACAATCGGCGCGATTACTGAGGACCGCATGTCGGGAATAGGCGGTTTGGCCGGTGAGCCAGCGGACATGATTGACCTATCGCTCGCCGTTGAAGACCTTGATACTGGTCTCACCAGACGCTTCCAGATCGAACTTGTAGATGAGCCACGACTGATGTGGGATCTCCTTCTTGCCAGCGGATTTGAGGCGATTGATTCCACCCTGGATAGGATTGGACAGGGAACAGTTGAGGTGACTTATCGAATTACAGGGGATGGGATGCCAGCCCCATTGACCAGGGAGGACATATTCCTAAGCACGCGCGACCTTGCCCTGTACCCGCCCATAGAGCTTGCTAGCATCGTTTCTCTTCTTCAATATAACGCCTTCGAGAACCCCGAGATTACTTCTATCTCTTGTGTAATACGGGTTACAGAGGAACTTAACGCAATGAGAATCAACCATCTGGAAATAGACAAGCAAAGCTACGCTCCGGGCGAGATGATTCACTATACCGTTGAGCTCCAGACCTATCAACGCGAGAAACAAGTTATCGAGGGTGAAATACAGATTCCCGTTGACCTTGTCGCAGATTATGTTACCGTACGAGCCTACGGTGGGCCCCGCGAAGTGGAGAGCGGAGAAGATCAACCTAAATTAGGCAATCTCCAGGACCTGATGGAGAAACTCGAAGGATTGCCCTCCTATGATACCCTTACAATCGAACTTTTTGCTCCCAATCCTTTCTTTCTGTACGTAGAAGGACTGCAAGGAGTGGACGATGTGGAGACAGACTTCCCGGGATACGTTTTGTACGGCGAACGAGAAGTGAGTGCCCTTCTTTCCTTGCCAGAGTAGAATGTTTTCTGTCGCGAGAATAGCGGACATAACAACCGGCCACGTTTTCCGTGAGACAGACGAAAGGCCACTTCGGGTGATCCATGACTCCCGCCTGATTCAGCCAGGGGATCTGTTTGTTGCGCTAACTGGTGCGCGAGTTGATGGGCATGCTTATCTACAGGAAGCCTTTGCGCGAGGAGCCTGTGGAGCGATTGTTTCCGATCTCCAAGCGGTTCCCAGAAAGGGACGAAACCTGATTCAGGTTGCTAATCCTTTGCGAGCGCTACAGGCTCTTGCTGCTGTGTGGCGTAAGCAAAGCAGCGCACAGCTTATTGGGATTACTGGGTCGTGTGGAAAGACTACTACGAAGGCTCTCCTTGCCCATCTGCTTGCAAAAGACCTCGCGGTCTTCGCCGCGCCGGAAAGTTTTAATACGGAGATTGGGCTGCCTCTTGCCCTGCTTGCCATGCCACCTTCCGCAGGTGTGGGGATCTTCGAGTTGGGGACAAATGCCCCTGGCGAGATTGCCTCGCTAGCCGCGTTGCTCTCCCCTCAGATCGCGGTGCTCACCACGGTAGGGCGGGTGCACTTGAAGGGCTTCGAAACGGTGGAGAGAATTGCGGACGAGAAATGGGATCTGGTCCGCGCGCTTCCAAGAGATGGTACTGCAATCATCCCCGCCGATTGCCTCGAACTCGCGCCCTTCCTCAAAGAGGGGGGAGGAAACCTGGTCTCCTTTGGACTTGGTCAGGGGGACGTACGGGGGAAGATCACACAAAGAGTTCCCAATCTGAGAATACAGATTGTCAAACCTGCTGTTGAACTTGTCTCGCCATTGCTAGGGAGCCACAACGCGGTCAATCTGCTCGCTGCTGTCACCTGCGCGCTTCATCTCGGGGTAAGTCCTCGGGAAATCCAACGACGGGTGACTACGTTTCAGGGGGTTCGCCACCGACTCCAGCTGGTACGTGCCCCGTTTGGTTATCTCCTTGATGACTCCTACAACGCGAATCCTGAAGCCTCGGAAGCAGCCCTGCGAGTGCTCGCGGAATTGAATCTTCCAGTGGAACAGCGGGCGTTCGTATTTGGAGATATGCTTGAGCTGGGAGAGAGATCGCTTCAATTTCACCGCGAGATCCTGAAGCTGGCGCTAAGCCTGCGTATCGCCCCGATCTTTCCGGTTGGGGAATCGGCAACCGAAGGAGCCCGAACTTTGCTCGGCTGTGTTCCTTCAGGGACGATCGTTTTTGCTGCGAAGCTAAGACTTGCCGATCGCATCAGAGATACGCTTAAAGGAGATCGAAACCTCCTTTTGGTGAAAGGTTCACGCCTGCTCGGCCTCGAGAAGCTTGTGGAGGAATTATCCGGCTAGCATTTGGCTCTTGGTATAGAGCGAGAGATTAGACCGGTCATTTAGGATGGGCAATTTTCTCTAAGCACCAAGACTCGCTCAGAATAAGCTGTGATCCTACTTATTGGTCCCCTCGTTCAATGAGCCCAATGAAGTCGCGCATGCCTAACTGGGCGAGTTTCTCATCCGTGGGACCATAGTCATCCCATCCTCGAAGCTTGTAGTATTCATCGATTGCAGCTTGCAGAACGTCCTCTGGAATGGCCTCATGCGCGCTATTACCCCGAGGAAGAGGCTCGCGCAGCCGTGCTGGTAGACCATCATCGTTTCGCGTATACCCCTGTCGCGCTGCGGCCAGTTTGAGCATGTTGAAGTTTCGCTCACCGATGAGCAACATCTCTGGCACTCCAATTTCCAGTCCAGTAGCCGCATAGAGAGCTTCACGGAAATGAGGGTAGGGATTATAGCCTGAGCACATTGCAGTCTCGAAGCCGACGTAAGTGCATGCAATCACAGAGTTTGCAAAGGAAGCTAGATCTTGATGTATTTTGCAGAAACGCGGTTTCTTGTCCCATGACATACGATCTATAGGGCCATACACTCCGATTTCAGGGGTCCCATACTTGCCCAATCCCTCAGCTCCATCGTCGTGTAATGCCTCCATATGCTGGGCGCCACGCGGGGTCGTTGCATAGCTCAAGCCAAGGGCCTTCTTTCCTCGTGGATCATGCATGGGCAGCTCCTGGCCCTTAATGTGCATTGCGAAGTCCGCTCCGATCTTTGCGGCAACCTTATCAATTCCTTCTGCCAGGGTATTTCCTATTCCTTCGCGGAAGGCAATCTTCTCTACCAACTCGACTACCGCTCCTGGATCTCCCCACTTGATCTTCTCTTCGATTAAGCCCTTCTCGCTTGCTTCCATAGCAAAAGCGATAGCGACTCCAGCGCTAATAGTGTCCAGGCCGTACCGATTGCAAAGTTGATTGGCAAGAGTAATAGATAACACATCAGCATTCAGACAGTTCGAGCCAAGGGCAGCAAGCGTCTCGTATTCTGGCCCACCATATTTTTCTTCAATTGCCCTTCCCATGAAGTTACCTTTGACAAGGCGCTTGCAGCGAATCGGGCAACCGGTACAACTGTCACGTCCTACTAAGATGTCCTTGAAGCGAGAACCCGCGCCATCGATCTTTTCGGCATCATCGAATGTACCTTGTTGAAAATTCTTGGTCGGAAGAATCCCTTCTTCGTTCAACCCCATAACCGCTGCAGAAGATCCCCATTTCCCGAATTCCTGGATCCCAGGGTTTCCCATCAGTTCCTGAACGATTTTCTTGCGTATCTCAGCCAACATTTCTGCATCATGAAAGGATTTCGCTTGCCCGCCTTTCACTACAATTGCTTTCAGATTCTTGCTTCCCATCACGGCCCCGAAACCAGGGCGGCCTGCTGCTCTACTCATGTCATTAATTATGCACGCGAACCTAACAAGGTTTTCGCCCGCAGGGCCGATGGACGAAACTCGTGCTCCCTTGTATTGCCTCTTGAGAATTTCTTCCGTTTCGCCAGCCTGGAGGCCCCAAAGGGAACTTGCGTCATGAATCTCTGTCTTGCCATTTACAAGAGACAAATATACTGGTTTGGCCGCCTTTCCTCGTATGATGATCCCATCGTACCCAGATGTGGCAAGCTCATGTGCCCAGAAGCCTCCAGCGTAACTGTCGCTGAGACTTCCGGTCTTCGGAGATTTGGTGACGACAGCATGTCGACCCGCTCCTGCAATTCCTGTCCCTTGCAGAGGACCAGTGGCAAAGATCAAGATGTTGTTGGGCCCTAAGGGATCTTCCTTTCCTTCTAGTTCTTCAAGCAGGATCCTAAGACCGATGCCTCTTCCACCCAAGTATTCTCGGTACCACTCATCAGGAACGTCATAACCTCTAACAATTCCCTTGTCTAGATCAACATCTGCGTACCGACCAAAAACACCTTTCAATTGAACCTCCTTTCTCGAGCCAGTTCTTTGATCGATGCAGACGTCATCGTTTGCATTTCGTCAAACTGGTTTGGTACCAGCTAATACACCGTTCCTTTCTCCTGGCCAAAGCCAATCAGTATTCCTCAATCCATAGCACAAGAGGAAATCTCTGTCAAGAGAACGCATTGCCTTATTGGGACTTGTTAGCGGCTGGCTCTTCCGTATCTCATAAGGAAAGCCGCGGCCATCTAGTAGTCCAGAATCTGAGATAGGAAGAGCTTCGTGCGCTCGTGCTTCGGGTTGTGGAAAAATTCCTCGGGAGTATTCTCCTCGACCAGCTGACCATAATCGAAGAAGATGATCCGGTCTGCCACTTCACGCGCGAAGCCCATTTCGTGAGTGATCACAATCATCGTCATGCCGCTGCGTGCCAAGTTCCTCATCACGTCGAGAACCTCTTTGATCATCTCTGGATCCAGTGCCGAGGTCGGTTCATCAAAGAGCATGATCTTGGGGGTCATCGCCAATGCGCGTGCGATGGCTACCCGTTGTTGCTGGCCACCGGAAAGCTGTGCTGGGTATTTTTGTGCCTGTTCAGGGATGCCAACACGCTCAAGGAGCTTCATCGCGGCTTCTTCTGCCTTGCTCTTCCTCATCTTCAGCACCCAAAAAGGCGCAAGAGAGACATTCTGCAGTGCGGTAAGGTGCGGAAATAGATTGAATTGCTGGAAGACTATGCCAACTTCACGCCGGATAGCTTCTATGTTGCGCAGATCGTTTGTTAACTCAATACCGTCCACGATGATCTGTCCCCGTTGGTGCTCTTCCAGGCGGTTTATCGTGCGGATGCACGTGGATTTTCCGGAGCCAGATGGTCCACAAATCACGACCACCTCGCCTTTCTGCATCGTGAAGGTGATCCCTCTAAGCACGTGAAAATCCCCGTACCATTTATGCACATCGCGGTAGATGATAATTCCTTCGTCGTTTGTCACAAACAAGTCTCCTCTTCTCTTAACGTTCTCCTACACCTAGTGTTTTTTCAATCCTGCGACTGACGTAGGACATTGAATAGCACAAGATCCAAAACACAATCCCGATGAATACGTATAGCTCGAATATGGTTCCACGCCATTCGAGGTTACCCATTATGCTTCGCGTGATGTTCAAGAGCTCAAGAATCGCTATGAACCCAAACAGAGTCGTGTCCATAAACAGGGCGATGAATTGCCCAACGATAGCTGGAATGACTATACGCAACGCCTGTGGTAGAATAATCAGTATAGTTGTCAACGCTCTGTTGAGACCTACAGCGTAGGCTGCTTCGTACTGTCCCTGTGGGATAGCTTGTAGTCCCCCACGGACATTCTCCGCCATATACGCCGCCGAAAAGGCCGTAATCGTCAACATCGCGCGGATGAGCAAGTCAGGTCGTACGCTAGCGGGAAGAAGCAGCTGTAGCATAATGCTAGCCATGAACAGCAGGCTGATCAACGGCACACCGCGGATAATCTCGATGTAGGCGGTACACACCAGCCGAATGGCCGGCAGCCTGCTCCGCCGTCCGAGGGCCAATAGCACACCTACAGGAAATGAAAGACCGATCCCCACCACTGCACCAATCAAGTTGAGCATGAACCCCCACATGGTTCTTCCCTTAATGACAGGAAGTATTCCCCCCACCCCATTGAGAAAGATGAGGCTAATGGGGAATGATAAGATCCAGGAAGCGATTTCCAGGCGTTTACACCAACGGATGCCCTTGCCAAGATACCCCAAGCCAAAACCAGCGGCAGCAGCGACGGCTATGCCAAGGAGCCATCCTCGAGTCCCCCAAGGAAACGGAAGAACAGCCAACACAACTGATACCAAAGCAGCCGTGGTGGAAACCCGACGCATCAAGCCACCATGGGCTCCGCTGCTAAACCCCAGCAGGAAAGCGACAAGATAAACAACTGCCCAGACACGCCACAGGTGTTCCACGGGATAGGTACCGACCAATAGCAGCTTCAGGTTAGCGGGAATAACCTCCCACCGTGCTTCCAAGGCCCACCTAAGGAGTCCAAATACGATCGTCATGATGAGCGCCGTTGATACGATAGTGAGTATCGCATTAAACCAGCTACTGAATAGGTTTTGCTTCAGCCACCGTATGGCAGGAATCCTCTCACTAGGAGGTGGAAGTTGGTTCTTGTCAGCGTAACCGGCTAGTTGATTTTCGTCCATGATCAGCGCTCCACCAATTTCATACGGCGATTGTAGTAGTTCATCAACAGGCTGGTCAGTAGACTCATTGTCAGGTAGCTGGCCATGATCAACATGATCATCTCGACGGCGCGACCGGTCTGATTGAAGATGGTCGTTCCCACGTTCATCAAGTCGTAATATCCAATGAGGATTGCCAGACTGGAGTTCTTGGTCAAGTTGAGGTATTGACTAGCCAAAGGCGGGATGATAACTCGCAACGCCTGGGGCAGTACTACCAGGCGAAGAACGTGTGCCTTTTTCAATCCCACTGCCCTGGCTGCCTCGGTTTGTCCTCTGCTTATTGCCAGAATCCCTGCCCGCACGATCTCGGCGATGAATGCCCCAGTGTATACCGATAGGCCAATCAACAGTGAGGTGAATGACGTAGATAACCAGAGCCCTCCTTCGAAGTTGAAGCGCTTCAAAACGGGAATGGTCAGAGCCAACGGGTTACCGGGGGTGAGAAACCACCCTGCACCCAAAATCAGGATGAGGATCGTTCCTGCCCATATAATGGGAAAGCCTGGGCGTTCTGCGCGTTTGAGCTGAATGCGCCGGAATACGTAGACAGCTATTGCCACAACCAAGCCACCGATGATGTACCACGCCCACGTGCCAAATGACTCCGCAAGTGTAATCCAGGGTAAGTACACCCCCCGACGGGTCAGGTAGATTGATCCGGGTAGCCTGATGCTGTTCTTGACCATTGGTAGTGCAGTTAGCATCACCGCAAAGTACCAGAAGAACAATTGCACAAGCAAGGGGATGTTACGTACTACCTCTACATACAGGCCGGCTAGCTTTTTTACAAGCCAGTTACTGGAGAGACGGGCGATACCGACAACTGTTCCGATGATTGTTGTCAACGCGATTCCGATCAGAGAGATCCGAATTGTATTGACTATGCCAACCCAAAATGCGTACCCATGGACATCAGTCGGATTGTACCGTAAGCCCTCCGAAATGGGAAAGCCAGCCGTATTCCTGAGGAAATTGAAACTGATTCTCAAACCGCATGCCCTAAGGTTGACCTGTAGATTATTGAGCAACCACAATATTCCAGCAGCGATAATCACAAGGAATACAACCTGGCCCATCACACGCAAGACCCGGACATCGCGCCAAAAGGGGACCGAATGTGAGGAAGATACCTTCTTGCTCAACACTTACTTTTTCCCTGTACAAGGAATAGAGTACAGCCTGCTCGAAAACAGGCTGTACTCATCGGTTGAAAACTCTATCGCCACGCGGGGCAGTAAATCAGCCCACCCTGTGTCCAAAGCGCGTTAAGCGATCCGGCTCGTGGAATGTCAAGACCATTGGGGCCCAGGTGACGGTCGTAGATCTCGCCATAGTTACCGACCGCTGAGATAGCGTTTACCGCCCAGTCCTCGGCCAAGCCCAATTTTGCACCCATTCCGCCTTCAAGTCCGAGGAAACGTCGGATCTCAGGGTTGGTGCTGTCAAACGTAGCCGCGTTGGCCTGCGTAATACCATACTCCTCAGCGAAAAACGTAGCGAATACAGTCCACTTGACGATGTCAAACCACTCATCATCGCCATGGCGGACTAGCGGTCCCAAAGGCTCCTTAGAGATCGTATCAGGGAGAATTATGTGATCGCCCGGAATAGCGGCAGTGGTTCGCAGTGACGCCAGCTGAGATTTGTCGCTAGTGTAGCAGTCACAACCAGCAACGTCGTACGCGCCGAAAGACGCTTCTGTATCGGCAAATACTTGCGTAATTAGCGCCAACTCATGCAGGCGAAATGCATCGGCCAGGTTGCCCTCTGTGGTCGTGCCCGAGGTCACACAGACTGTGGCTCCGTCCATATCACCAATCGAGTTGATGTCATCAGCCTTGCGGACGATGAATCCCTGTCCATCGTAGAACGTTGTTGGGCAAAAATCTAGCCCCAGGTCTTTGGAATCGCGAGTAAGCGTCCAAGTGGTGTTGCGGATCAACACATCGATCTGACCTGTTTGCAGGGCGGTCAAGCGTTCCCCCGCAGTCAATGGAATAAATTCAACACCCACGCCAATAGCA
Source organism: Candidatus Bipolaricaulota bacterium (assembly GCA_030670905.1). Taxonomy (GTDB): domain Bacteria; phylum Bipolaricaulota; class Bipolaricaulia; order UBA7950; family UBA9294; genus JAUVYF01. Next base: position 496 of record DAOVAR010000014.1, on the reverse strand, counting down.
GCGGCGATTGCCCTGCCATAGTCGATATCAAATCCAGTGTATTCACCAGTGGCCGCATCCAAGGCACCAAAACCTGGCAGAACAGCGTTGACGCCCACAATTAATGTACCTCGCGCCAGCACGGTCTCCAAGGTTTGCTGTCCGACCACGCAAATAGAAACAACCAATGTCAATAAAGCAGCTACAACAAGTATCCTCTTCAAAGCTACCTCCTTATGGACTTTGAGCAAACACCGCATACAAAGCGACTTGATAAACTAGAAATTGCTGCTATCACCTCCCTTCCCTTCGAGTATAGACATAACCTAATGGCCTTCTTTCATTAGGGAGGATGTGCTTTCCGCATAAGCCTGTCTCGAGTCTTCTTGATAGCCATATATACCACCTAGTCCTGCTTCAGAGGGCTATAACAACTACCACTGCTAGGCATTCTTGTAGGGAGAATACCTTCCTACCATAGCAAGAAGCGACAAGGAAGTCAATACTGATCCTCGCC
>DAOVAR010000082.1 GCA_030670905.1 Candidatus Bipolaricaulota bacterium | reverse complement strand
GGATCATCGCGCGTAGAGCGCCTCTAACATTTCAGGCTTCGGCCACTTGAAAGTTCGAAGGTTGTCCACTACTCTTAGCTTCCTGCGAGAGAGGATGTTGGCGCCGCTTAAGCATCAGCCGTACTTGGTCCGGTGCTTAACTGGGCATTTCGACGATTTGCCGCTATGCTCTTATCGGAGGTCATTCGAATGCACCTCTAATCATGTCCGGTAGTGGTTCAAGACAATAGAGGGATGATCTAGGAGTGAAGGTTGTTCGGTCGGAGTGGGCGTTATATAGAAGTGACCTATTCCCATTCATACAGCCACCTCCTGCACTAACTTGACCTGCCTAAGGCATTCTATAATCTGGTTCCAACTCGTACTGATTAGGGTACATTTCTTGGTGAGGAAATGCGGTCACTTGTTAGCTGAGATGGTGTGAGCTATGCTTGTGCCGCGGTAAGGGAGCGAAAAAGGCGATGAATCACAAAATCTCTACCCTCAGCTGGGTTCTATCAGCAGTAGCCATACTGGTCATACTCCTGGGAACGGTGGCGTGCGGCAGCAAGGTCGATGTCTACCCAGGGGAAACCTGGGAGAAAGCAACCTCTCCGGAACAGCTTGGATGGTCGTCAAAGAAGCTTGCTGCTGCCCGGGAATATTCGGAGAAGATCGGCTTGGCTGCCGTCATGATTGTAGATGACGGGATTGTGGTTGACGCCTGGGGGGATATCACGCGGGATTACCTGTGTCACTCCATGCGTAAGAGCCTCATAAGTGCCCTCTACGGCATCTATGTGTCCGATGGAAAGATAGACACCTCAAAAACGCTCAATGAGCTAGGCATCGATGACTACACACCGCTGACGGAAGTAGAGAAGCAAGCGACCGTCGCTGATTTACTTGAGGCGCGGTCTGGTATCTATATCCCAGCTGCCGGTGAATCATCGGGCATGAAAGCTCTCCGGCCCGAGCGCGGCAGCCACCTGCCCGGCTCTTTCTGGTACTACAACAACTGGGATTTTAACGCTCTGGGCACCATCTTCGATCAGGAAACAGGAGAGAAAAGCATTTACCAGGCGTTTGAAACACGCATTGCTGACCCCATTGGTATGCAGGACCTTGCCATAGAGAATCTACGGTATGGATATGAGCCCTACTCCAAGCACCCATTCTATGGTTTCCGCATGAGCACCCGCGACCTCGCCCGTTTCGGACTACTGTTCATGCGTGGAGGTCAGTGGCAGGACCAGCAGATTATTCCTCCTGATTGGATTCAGGAAAGCACAGCTAACCACTCTGATATTGGTCCTGATAGTGGTTACGGCTACATGTGGTGGACTGGTGTCAAGGGCGGGCTATTTCCCGGCGTAGAGGTCAAAGAGCACAGCTTTTACGCCTCTGGCTATCGTGGTCATCGTGTCATTGTGCTTCCTTATCGGAACCTTGTTGTCGTCCAACGAGTCGACACCGAGGGAGGCTCCGTATCCGTCAGTAATCTACAGACTGGCATGTTATTATGGCTTATTCTGGATGCTGCCGGCGAGACGGAAATCGGCGAGACTCCATTCATTGAAGCAGCTAAAGGTATCCGACTCACTGAGGATAACATACAGGAGACTCTGTTTGCGGGAAGTACCATACGGGTAGCAGGCGAAATGGGGGCTTTCTCTATCTTCCTTCTGCCAGATGGAACAATGACACTAGTTGTAGGAGAAGAGCTGGCAGATACTGGGAAATGGTGGTTCGAAAGCGATAGTTTTTGCGGTCGATGGGAACTAAATCTGGCCAATGACGCTCCCGTTTACCTCGTCTTGGACGGGACAACATTGAAGGTGTTTGATCTCGATGGTATGTTGGTTGAAAAGTATAACTTCACCCGAGAGTAGGTATTGTCAGTCGCTAGTGATCAGTTCTACTTAATACAAGGGAACGGTTAATAGCGTGCTTCAAATCATAATCTGACGTTTGGTGACATTGAATTGAGTATCTCGATGGCTCCAGAGATTAAGCGGACCGCAATTGAATCTAGGAAGGGCAACACCTTGGTTTCAATGACGAAATTCCCACGACTTTACGATCGGGCTTCTAACTCAAGCATCGTTTGCCCTGCATCTCTGGTTTGAAAGCTATCGCTATTCTACCTTCTTAGCGAAAGGCATTTGGATCCCGCGGATTACCAGCGTGTTGCCTCATTCAAAGAAGTACTCGAAATGACATTCGTTGCCTGTCTTGAGGTAGTCAAGTGACTACATCCATCTCACAGGGGACTGTACGGTACCCACTATCATGCCCTGCTCCCTACGACAAGCTCCTTAAGATCACTCACGCTAGGCCACTTGAAAGTTCCAAAGTTGTCCGCTAAGGTACTCCCAAAAACCGGCGTTCTCTTGCAGTCTAGGCACTTGGGCAAACGCTACAGGCCAGGGTCACAACCTGCTCAGGTTCGGCATGCCTTGGAATCCATGACTCCAGTCGGGAGCAGCATTGGTATGATTGAAACGAATGAAGAAGGGCACCTAATCGGTTAACTGCTCGCTTGTTTGTTTGAACTCTTGCTCGCATTCTTCAAAGGCCTTCACGATTCTCGGATCGAAGTGGTTACCAGCACTTGCTCTGATGCGCTTCACCGCTTCCTCGTGCGGCAACGCCTCTTTGTAGGGACGTCTTGATCGAATTGCATCGTAAGCGTCTGCTACCGCGAAGATCCGGGCTTCCAGCGGGATCCCATCTTCCCGTAATCCATTCGGGTAACCGGTGCCATCGAATCGTTCATGATGGTGTGCACAGATGTTCCTCGCAATGTTAAGGTACTTATCCTGCAGGTTGTATCGCTCGATGTCCGCCTGGACGATTCTGGCACCAATTCGCGAGTGCTCCTTCATCAATTCCCATTCGGCTTCGTCAAGAGCTCCCTTCTTCAGAAGCACAGAGTCAGGAATCGCAACCTTCCCAATGTCGTGCAACGGTCCGGCAAGGGCGAGGTCTTCGACGAAGCTTCTCGACAGCACAGAGTGGAAGTCCGGGTTCTTGCTAAGCTGTTGGCCTAGACAAACTGAGTATCGCTGAACCCGCTCCAGGTGACGTCCGCCCTCTTGGTCACGTTCACTAGCGAGGATCGCAAGCGAATCGATCATTGCTGACTGTAGATTGGTGATCTTCCGCGCTCTTCGATAGTGAATGGCGGTAGCGGCGAACACGAGTATCGCACTGACAAGAAGAGTGCCAACCATCCCTGCTGTTCTAAGAATGTACGCAGTTCGCATCTGTCTGACATCGATTCCCTTCACTACTCCCAGCCAATAGCCAGGAATCGGCTCAACGGTCTCGTAGAGCAGTAGCACGTTCGGGTTCCCTCCTATGGACAGAGCTCCGGCTTCGCCTTCCAAGACTTCTGCTGCTTCCTCAAAACCTGTCGTCCCATCAGGATTCTCACGGAATCGATACCCGCCTCGGGTTTGTAAGTACATCGTTGGCCCCAGGAGCTGAAGCAGCTCTTGTGCGTACACATTGAGGATTACCATTCCGATCTTCTCGCCGGCGGAGCCAGCGAAGGGCAAAGCCACTCTGAGCACAGGCACATATGGAACCTCTATAACACCACGTTCTGCGTTCAGGTCAAGGGGTGAGCTGTAGACC
>DAOVAR010000003.1 GCA_030670905.1 Candidatus Bipolaricaulota bacterium | reverse complement strand
AACCCATTACACAGCCGGCCCCACCACGACCTGCCTGTCTATAGAGATCAAATCCGATACACGCGAATTTGACAAGGTGTTCCCCGGCAGGGCCAATAGAACCGACCCTCACTCCTGGGTGCCATCCCTTAAGGGTTTCCTCGGTTTCAAAGATCCCCTTTCCCATTAGTTTTGAGGCATCCTCAATGGATACCTCATCATTCTCAATCAATAGGTAAACTGGCCTAGCTGCCTTCCCCTTTATGGTTATCAAGTCATATCCGGCGAACTTCATCTCTGGACCAAAATAGCCCCCAACGTGGGAGTCCAAGAATAGCCTGGTGGCAGGTGATTTCGTCACCACACAGAACCTTCCAGATGTCGGGGCTGTTGTGCCGGTAAGGGGTCCTGTTGCGAATATCAAGGGATTCTCAGGTCCAACTGGATCAGCACCGGGTTCCAACTCATCTATTAAGATCCTTGCACCCAAGCCTTTGCCTCCGATAAAATCCCTAAGCCTCTTTTCGTTGGGGAAGAAGCTCTTCACTTTATTGGTAGTAAGATTAATCTCGAGCATTTTCCCGCTATATCCACCAAGCATTTTACGCCTCCTGATGATCTTAGCTAGAGCACGAAGCATAATCCGTGCCTTTCCGTACCCTTTGAGTCACTGCTTTGTTCCACCCTTTGAACCAGATGAAAGATCACGAGCAGCTCGCTTTGCTGAGAGAACTCTTGTACGAGTAGGTGGCTCACTTCTCGTGAAGGTCAGATGCTACACTTCTTTCTCTGCTTTTCTTATAGATTCTATGAGGATTTCCGTCCCCGTTCTAACCATCTTCTCTGTCACTGTAAGAGGGGCAAGACACCTAATTACATTGAAGAAGTGACCACCCAACTCGAATATTACCCCGTTCTCATAGCAGATATGTTGGACTCTCTCTGCTATTTCTGGGTATGGCTCTTTGCTCTCTTTGTCCCTTACAAATTCTACACCTACCATTAAACCTGCCCCTCTTGATTCACCCACAAACTTGAGGTTACCCTCGGCTTCTTTCAGCATCCCGAGCATTATCTTCCCCATGTTCGCAGAATGCTGCGCAATATCATATTCTTCTATGAATCTAATACTCGCTAACCCAGCCGCCATCGCCACCTGGTGACCCCTAAAGGTTCCAATGTGAGCACCCGGCTTCCAGGTATCAAGCTCCTTCCTGTAAATTATGGCTCCAAATGGAAAACCTATCCCTCCAAACCCTTTTGCTATGGTCACTATGTCGGGGCAAGTGTCTGTAAGCTCGCAGCTAAACATCCTTCCACATCTCGCGTTGCCCGCTTGGATTTCATCAAAGATGAGTGGGATTGAATACTGGTCGGCTATTTCTCTCAAACCGGGGATGAATTCTCTGGGGGGAACAATACTCCCTCCTTCCCCTTGCACTGGCTCAACTATTATTGCCGCGGGTATAGAGGCACCGGAATGGGGATCCGCAAGCAAATGCTCGACATATCTAAGGCATTCTAAGTCGCAATCAGGATATTCCTTGCCAAATGAACACCTGTAACAATAGGCATACGGAGCAAAGTGAGTTTGCGGGAGTAAAGGAAGATAGTCCTCATAGAGTTTTCTTCCGCTTGAAACCGATAGTGCTCCCTGTGTCATCCCATGATAACTACCCTCAAAAGCAAGTATCGTTTTTCTTCCAGTATTATGCATGGCAAGTTTGATAGCTGCTTCAACAGCGTCGGAACCAGTAGGAGCGCTAAAGAATACTTTGCCAGATTCTAGCTCTCCCGGGGCAATTTCCAGGAGCTTCTTTCCGAGATCTATCCTAGTTCTAGTTGGGAAGTCAAGCGCATGTACAAGTTTCTTCAGCTGCTCATTTACTGCACTTATTACTTTGGGGTTCAATTGACCAACATTTAGTACCCCCGCGCCACCAAAGAAATCAAGGTATGTGTTGCCATCTACGTCTTTTATCGTAGCTCCTTTGGCCTCGTCAATTGCCAAGGGAATCGATCGTGGATAAGACACAGCATTAGACTCTATTCTCTTCTGCTCGTTTATTAGCTTCTTTGATTTTGGCCCTGGTGGTATAACTCTTATCTTCGGTGATTCTGATAAATGGAGTATCGATAAATCGAAAGCAATCTTGTGTGTACCCATGCAATAAAGCCTCCTCTCTAATTAAGGTAACTATTCGCCTTCAAATCAAATATCCGACCCTGCAGAGCACGGGCATCCCGCAGTTCGAAGCCCTCGTTCGATGCCCACAAATACACAAGCGTAGAGACCTGCCCCTCTACAATCAGCGCATCGTAACTGGTCTGCTTGAGCATAGGACCGAAGGAGCCAGTTGCATGAGCTTCACCCCAGCCTCCTACAAGCGGAGATTTGGGACAAACCGCAAACAGAGTGCCCCCTGGAATGGGCGTGTTCTGAAAAGGGCCAGTGGCAACTGCCAGTTTGTTGTCAGGCTCAAGAGCATCTATTCCAGCCGGCACCTCTGAGAGGAGAAACTCAGCGGCCAGCCCTCGTCCACCGATAGTGCAGTGGGCCACCTTAGCATCAAGTTCTTCCGTCGTAATTTGACCCGTTGAGAGATTGACCCTGAGAATCTGCTTTGCATAGCCATTCATGATTTGTCTCTTTGCCAAACATTGCTACTTAAGTTCTGTCCGCTCGCTACTGCAGATCGTGATGTATCATAGATTGGTGATGGAATCCTTTAGCGTTCCTAGCAACCTGTCCATTTGTAGCTGCGTATGTGTGGAGAATATCTTTATACACAATATATCCTCATTAGGGGCATCAGAATAACCACGGGGAATAACGTACTCCAGCATAATACCCTTCTTCTCTAGTTTTTGATAGATCTGCTTAAGGTCCATTCTTGGGAGAGCCTTAACTGGGATAATTGGTATAGGAGAATCATCCACGTCGAATCCCATTTCGCGCAATCCGGCCCGCATATAAGTAGTATTAGACCACAATTTCCTCCGCATTTCTGGATGTTCCATGAGAATCCTCATCCCCATGGCTGAGGCTGCAGCCGAAGCTGGAGGAGGAGGATTTGCACCAACTGACACTCTTGTATTACGTTTAATCTTGTCCATCAACTTTTGGTCTCCTGGAATAATACCACCATGTCCGCCAAACGCCTTGCTGAGCGTTCCACAATGATAGTGGGTTGGCCCTTTCAATCCACAGAACTCTAGAGTGCCTTGGCCTTTTTCCCCAATAACCCCAACTGCATGCGCATCGTCCACACACAACAGCCCATTTTCATAGGAGGCCAAGATGGTCGCATATGCCTTCAGGGGAGCGATCGCACCTGTCGTGGGAAAGACCCCATCTGTTATCACCATTGGCACCTCGCGAGGTTTCAAAGTTTCGCGCAATTTTTGCTCCAGATCGTTTGCATCCAGGTGCTCAAAGGTCATGATACGTTTTCCAGCCGAACTAATACCATCAAAGATACTATAGTGGGAAAAACTATCGACGAACACTATATCATAGTCCTCTCTCAGCGCTTGAACAAGAAGCATGTTACCAAGGTATCCTGAAACGATGTACTGGGCCTTTTCCACCTCAAAGAACTCAGCAGCGTTGCGTTCTACCTGAATCAACGGCAAGTTAGGCCCAGCGCCACTCGGTCCCATGCCGTACTTGCGGATTGCCTCACAAGCTGCCTCTTTCACTCTATCATCTTTATGTAAGTTATAATAGCTTGAAACGCCATAATAATCGTATTCACGCCCATTGATCACCGTTCTGGAACCTACCACAGATTCTACAAGCCTGATCTCATGATCCATGTGCTCTGTCCTCCTTTAGCTGAGTCCTGTAATCTAACTACCGACGCATCTTCGGGTCTAATAGATCGCGGAAGCTATCCCCAAGTAAATTGAAGCCTAAGACAAGAAAAGAAAGAGCTAACCCTGGGAACAAAGGATACCACCAAGCTGTAGTAATATAGTTTCTCCCCGCGCTTAGCATGGCCCCCCATTCAGGACTGGGGGGTTGAGCACCAACACCAATAAAGCTTAGTCCAGCCATCATCAAGATAGCATACCCCAAGTCAAGAGTTGCAAGTACCACTACCGGAGAAATACAATTTGGCAGGACATGTTTGAAGAGAAGTCTAAGTGATGGCACGCCAATAGCTCTTCCTGCTTCCACGTAGACACTTTCCTTGACGGAAAGAACCTGCCCCCGCGTAATACGAGCATACCAGGGCCACCACGCCATAGAAAGGGCAAGGACTGCATGACTGAGGCTTGGTCCCAAAGCCGAAGCCACCGTCAACGCAAGAACTAGGGAAGGGAACGACATGAAGACGTCGACCACACGCATGATGACCGTCTCAACTATTCCGCCCCAAAAGCCTGCTATCCCACCAAGGACAATTCCTAGCACTGCTGCAATTCCTACGATGCTTACTCCGGCCTGAAGGGTTAAGCGTGATCCGTAGACGACGCGGCTAAAGATATCCCGCCCCAGCTCATCTGTTCCCATAAAATGTGTCTTGCAGACTGGTTGGAACCTTCCGAGGACGTCAATATCCAGCGGGTCATGAGTGGCGATGAAAGGTGCGAAGATCGCTAAGAAAGCAAACAAAACAACAAGAAAGAATCCCAAAATCGTCCCTGGATTCCGAAAAGCCCTTCTGATGGCGCGCGAATCTAGAGTCTGCATATTATTCTCCGCACACTTGTGGAAATCCTACCCATAGCGAATTCGTGGGTCGAGAAATATATAGGAAACATCGACGAACAGGTTCAAGAATTGCACAATGACACCTATTAAGAGAGTGAACCCCGTGACAGCAGGAAAGTCCAACGCGAGGATCGATTGCGTCACATATAATCCCATACCCGGCCAAGTAAAGACAGTTTCTATCAGAACTGTCCCCCCCAGTAAGACAGCGAGGTTCATTCCAGACATAGTTACTACAGGGATAAGAGCATTGCGTAAAACATGTTTGAAAATCACTGTTCGTTCGCGAATACCTTTTGATCTCGCAGTCTGAACATAATCTAGAGGCATGACATCCAGGATGCTCGACCGAACTGTTCGGGAGATTAAGGCCAACTCCCCAAGGGAAAGAACCACCACTGGCATTACCAAATGGGCTAATGAGCTTCCCAGTGCTGTCCAGTTTCCGGTAATTAATGCGTCAAAAACATACATGCCAGTAACATGAGCAGGGGGAGTTATGTACTGTCCAATTTGCCCAGAACTGGGCAATAGGCGGAGCCAGAAGAAGAAAACCAGTTGCATCATTATCCCCAACCAGAAGGCAGGTACTGCCACACCACCAAGGGCTATCAATCTACTTATATGATCGATAGGGCGGCCGTATTTGACTGCAGCTAACGTACCCATCAGAACACCACCTATCAGAGAGAACAAGAAAGCAACAGCAGTCAGTTCAAGAGTTGCGGGAAAGCGTCTCCTTAGGTCATCAAGAACGGGACGTCTTGTACGAAGCGAGATCCCCAGGTCCCCGCGAAGAATGCGGGAAAGATAGCGTCCGTACTGAACTAATAAAGGCTTGTTGAGTCCCAATTTCTCTCGGAGTTGTTGGATCACTTCCTCTGGGGCATGAAGTCCGGCTTGCATCCGAACGGGATCTCCTGGTAACAGATTCGTGAGCATGAAGACCAAGATTGATATGCCAAACAGAAGCGGTATCATTAGCAAGACACGCCTAGTTATATATGAAAGCATTCTTTATGTCCCTAATTGCTGGCAACATTTGGAGATTGGCCCGGGGCAACAATCGGCTTTTGATCCATTTCCTAGGTATCCGCAGTCTACCACGAGGCACACTCCCTAGTCCAACTTTCTCCCCACGTATGGGTTTCGCAGATCATCCCCAACTATTGGACGTGCCTGGCACACTAAGATAGGTCAATTCTTCTTTGGCCGGGTTGTGTTCCATCATCTAGTTCACCCACTTTTTGGATAGAGTTCTATTTACGGCTATTCCCACTCTAGCGTGGGCCATATCGAGGCCACCGCAATAGAACAGGATAGACATTCTGAAGTTCTCCCTGTTTCGGTATCCATGAGCAGGGTATCTAATCTGTTGGATCTTGGAATTGAGGTCTTCAGTCGACGCATTTGTGCGATCATTGCGCAGGTAACCGAGGATCCCATCAAGGTATCGTTTCATCATCCTGGCGACCTTGATAATTGGCTCCAGGTGGGAGTGAGTGGCAGAGAAGTAGCAGCGCTTGAACTACTTCTTGGCTTAGGCAACAGACCGGTACTCCCATAATCTCAAGGCAGCCTCTTTGATATTGTCCAGGGTCTACCAACCTTCAATCCTGAGCTGATTAGGACTCTGATAGTTCAATTGTCTCTGCAGGTTCGCTTCTTGCTACTCTTCAACCAGGTGTACTTGGTCTTCTTCAGTCGGTCATCTCTAAGATGTCGAAGCGCGGCATGCTCGGTGTGGCCCACCTTGTTAACTGCCTCCGTAAGATGTCCAATCTCATGATCCTTGTCATAGTTAATACAATAGTCTCAGATAACATGCTGATCGCCGCCGCTTCAAACAGTACCGTGAACCGACTGCGATCCTCTGCCTATAGAACGCAAACCTGTCGTGCCCCGTGCTCAGCGCACTTCACGCGGGAGGTTCATTACCACATTTTCTCAAGTACCTGGGGCGTGTAGTAGTCGATCTTGCTTACTACAGTCTCCGAGTTTGTCTATGAACCCTCCTCCTTGAATCGTTTGAAACGGACTGGTTGATGCTACGCTACCCACGCTAAAAAAACCTAGAGGGTATTTCACCCCCTAGGTTTCTTAATCTGAGATCTACTTCTCAACCCACATTACGTGGAAGGGAGTCAACGGCGTTGCAACGGCTGGGTTGAAATAGAATCCCTTGACCCAAGTTTGCATCGGACGAACAAACTGTGTTTGAGTAACGTAGACCTGCGTGCATAACTCATGCACCATCTGATGAAACTGCCTGTAAATCACCTCTCGTTCAGCCTGATTTGTTACGCTACGCCCTTTGTCGAGTAGGCGGTCAATCTCGTCGCTCTTGTAGAAGGCGAAATTCTCCGTAGACGTGGAGTAGTAAAGCAAATAAGCGTGCGAGTCTGGATCGGGATAATCAGGAGACCAGCCGTCAAGCCCAAGTTGCACCTGATGCCCCGGACCCATCGAGTAAAATGTTGCCACGCTGACTACCTGGACGCTGGTCTTGATCCCAATATCTGTAAGGTTACTTTGAATCACTTGTGCCATCACTGGCCAGCTCCCTCTTGGAGCTGTCGTTAAGGTAACCTCGAATCCATCGGGATATCCGGCGTCTTTCAAGAGCTGGCGTGCCAGGGGTAGATTCCGCTGGTACATTGTATCAAGTTCATCAATTCTACCCCACATCCCATAGGGAACAGGTCCTGAAACTTGAGCCCCCGTTCCTTGAAGAACACCCTCATTTATGGCTTCGTAATCGATGGCATAGGCCACTGCTTTCCTCACTCGAGCATCATCGAATGGTGGCTTTGCAGTGTCGAAGTATAGAAAGTTCACCCTCATTCCAGGCCCAATGAACACGTTGATATCCGGATTGGCTTCCAGATCAGAGATGTCCTCAGGAAGGATACCATCAGCCATATCGATGGTACCAGCTAGAAGTTCCATCTTCATCGTGGACGGCTCCAAAATGGTCCGCACGATGAACTCGTCTATCTTAGGGGGGTCGCCCCAGTAATCTTCCTTGGCCTCCAAAACAATGCGTTCTCCCTTCTCCCACGACTTGAGTTGGAAGGGACCGCTTCCCAAGCTGTGATCAGAAAGCCAAGCAGTCGCCCAGTCACCGTCCACTTCGTGTTCCATGACACTGGGGGGAACGATCCTATCCATCATGGAGGCTAGGACCCAGATAAACGCCGCAAAAGGCTCTTTCAAAATGAACTGTACGGTGTATGTATCAATGGGGCGAACTTCCTTAATTGACGTGTTATAGGAGACCTGTCCTCCACCTATGCCGAACATCCGGTCAAAGGAAAATTCTACTACCGAAGAGTCAAAGTGAGTCCCGTCCTCGAAGTAGACATCATCCCTCAAATGGAATACCCAAGTCAATCCATCCTCTGATACGTCCCACGAAGTGGCTAGCTGTGGATATACCACATCAACATCTGGACCAAGTGCACAGAGCCCGTCATACATGTGATAGATGAGTCGGAAGTTCGAATTTACCATCTGCCCCTGAGGATCGAGGTTATTCGGCTCCTTACTCGTTGCGTATACCAAAACGTTTCTACCTTCTTGTGCCAAAGCACCGCTGCTCACCAACACCAAACCCACAAATGCAACCAGCACCAGTAGACCCCAAAAACATCTGCCCTTTATCACGATCTCCTCCTTAACACAGCATTTCTTCTAACACGCTAACACACCAACATTTCACAAAAACCACTTGAAACCTACTGCTATCTGCCTTTCGTCACCTCCTTTCCTCTATGATATAGACTATCTCTAGATGGCAAAGTAACAGACTTGAACTCTGTTATGAACTCTGCGACATGCTTAGTTAATGCTTCGATGATCTCTTTACCCATCTCAGCCGTTGCTTCGGTTGGAGGAACACTATGGTCCACATCGGGAGAGTGCCAGTACTCAATCATGTCCCCGGTATCCGTGTAGTCCTTCGTACGTAAGCTAACATGTATCGGTGTATTCCTGAACCTGCACTCATCATTGTCAAACAAAATGAGATTATCGCTCAAATTCTTCCGAATCGGCGTCTTTGCCTTACTTAGGTCTACTATTCCCTCATTGATGGCAAGCACCAAACTGGTTTCTACGAAATCCCCGTGACCGATCAGAGTCCAACGACGGTCCAAAATCCCTGATACTAGATACCAACTTATCTCTGCAGCAAGCACATCTTGATCGCGCAGCGAGCTCATAACCGTCTTGATAGCCTCAAGATTCCCACCATGTCCATTGATGAACAAGATATGAGTAACTCCATACTTGACGAGGTAAGAGCAGACTTCGCGGTATAGCCTAACTAGTGTTTCTTGGGAGACGGAAAGCGTTCCAGGGAAGTCGGCATGGTAATCGGCGAACCCTATTGGTATTGCCGGGAGCACAACCACTGGGCTGATCTCCCCTACTCTATTGGCGATCTCGCGCGCAATGAAATAATCCGTACCCAGTGGCAAATGTGGCCCATGTTGTTCAATACTTCCAGTAGGGACAATAGCCATCTTCGTTTCCATCAACGCGTCTTCAGCTTGTAACCATGTTAACTCTTCCAACCGATACCCCATACTCTGTTATCCTCCTTTAGCTTGATTCTGTACCTTATCATAAGAATTCTTGATAGCGCGGGCCGTGCGATTCTCAACATTATGAAGATGCTGTTGTACTACTTCTTTAGTCATTTCAGAATCCCCATCTATTAATGTCTTGATGATCGCAAGATGCTCTTCGTTGTTCATTCGTATTATGTTAGCTTCGCGGGGTTTTGAGATTGCTTCTGTAAATGAACGTACCCGTCTCGAATGATTGTTTACTAAGCTAAGGAGCTTCCTAAAAAGAGTATTATCTAATGCCTTCAGTATCACCGCATTTACTCCCAGGTCTATCTGCAAGTATTCTTCATATTGAGAGGAACTAAGAGACGTATTAGTAGCTATCTTATGAATTTCTTCAATCTTGCGTCCTAGTTCCTGCAAATCATCTTTAAGGGTAGAATCCAATTTGACTTTCTTGGCTACTAGACTTGTAGCATAAGGTTCTAATAGCTTTCGTACTTCATACGTTTGGTGAACATCATCCTCAGTTATTTCAGCAACGCAGGCTGTCTTATTTCTCGCACGCTCTACCAGCCCATCTCCGCTGAGCCTTGTTAGTGCTTCTCTTACAGGTGTGGGGCTCACGCCTAAATCCCGTGCCAGCTCATCGACTGATAACGGCTGACCTGGAAGGAAATCGTTCCTCATGATCGAGTCTTTAATAGCTTCATAGGCTTTCTCTTGAAGCGTCTCAGTAGTAACTTGCTCAAGCATATCTTCAATCTCCAATCTTACGTATACGATATTTGATGGCTTCTGTCAAGAAACGCGTCTGCGTGCATCAAGATATTGTTGCTAGACCTCGTGGAATCCTTGGCTTGTGTCATTGCTACCGCTGCAGGCACGCTGCCGACGTTCCTGCTGCCAATGATGAACAACCGCTCAGCTGCACGCACGAGATCGTGGTTGACAAGAGCCTGCAAAGCCCCCCGCTGTAAACGCCGAAAGGGTGCTCCCCGTGAAGACAGGCGACTTCTCTCGAGCTCCTGCTCGATCCACTAAGAGAACCGATGTTTTTGGAGGACAAGCTTTCCTTGCAGGTATTCCTTGTCGTTGAAAAGGAATACCCCGATCTTGGCTCTTCCTAGCTCGATCCCTGCCCGGCTACCGCCGATGATCAACACTGGGGGCCCCAATTGGTTCGATGGAGCTCATTGTGAGACTTCATCCACCTTGGGGAGAATGGTATGATTATCGATTCGATACGTTGTCATCTTCTCCTTGTCTTATTTGATTTACGGTCTGTCAAGCAAGCGTGCCGCGGAATTGTATGCCTATACGTCTTGCCGTTCCAGACTGAACCCGGCGGGAAGAGGCTTATCCAGTGATCTACTTGCCCGTTGCCGACGATTATCACGTCCCTGTTCATTCAGGGAGAGTCCTGTCTAGCACATCCTACCTTCGCGGCGATCGCGCTCGATGGCCCCTCTGTCGCGTTTAGCAGCATTCCCGTACCCTCCGCCACCTGGGGTGCGCAGGCTTACCGTTTCCCCTGCGTGCAGCGTGACAGCGCCTTTTCCGGGAAGTGGTATCTCTTTACCACTCCGAATCAGCACATTTTCTCCCGCTTTTCCAGGCTCACCACCATTCAATCCATAGGGCCGTGTTTGCCGTCGGTCGGCGAGCAGCGAAACGCGTGCCGTGTGACCGATGACTGTGATATCCCTGCGTATCCCCAACCCGCCACGGTAACGGCCCTTGCCACCACTCCCTGAAATCAACTCGTACCGTTCGACACGAAGAGGGTAGGCAGTCTCTAGCGCCTCCACCGGTGTGTTGAATGTATTTGTCATATGAGAATGCACGCCATCAACCCCGTCCATATTAGGCCGTGCCCCAAATCCGCCCGCAATTGTCTCATACAGGGTGTAGGGCTCACCAGTTCTTGGACTCACCCCGCCAATGGTGAGGTTATTCATCGTCCCCTGACAGGCAGCGATCACTCGCCGCGGACAGAGCTGGGCGAACGCACCGAGGATTACATCAACGATCCGTTGTGACGTCTCTAGATTGCCTCCCACCACTGGTGCTGGCGGATTGGCATTAACCACAGTCTTCGACGGTGCAACGATCTCAATTGGCAGGTAGCATCCGGCGTTTGGAGGGATCTCAGGATCAGTAAGGGCTCGTATCGTGAAGTATGTTGCCGAGGCGGTCACCGCGTAGACTGCATTCACTGGACCGGCTGTAACTGGGGCTGTGCCTGTAAAGTCAACTTGCACGGTCTTGCCACGAATCGTCACCTTGGCGACAATCCGGATCGGATTGTCGGTAATTCCATCACCATCGAGGAAATCTTCATAGGTGGCGGTACCCTTTGGAAGTTGGGCAATCTCTGCACGCATCCGGCGCTCGGAATAGGCCATGACTGCTTCCATCCCGCTACTCAATAGACCGGCTCCGAAACGAGTGGCCAGAGCCTGCATTCGCTCGATTCCAGTCTCACAAGCCGCATGTTGGGCTCGTAGGTCACCCATTCGTTCCTGGGGAGTACGTACGTTTAGTAAGATAAGATCGACGAGATCTTGATCAAGATGACCTTTCCTCCACAGGCTTATTGGGGGGATACGCAACCCTTCCTGATAGATCTCCGTAGTATCTCCGGCCACACTCCCTGGCTCCTTTCCACCGATGTCGGCGTGGTGTGCGCGATTAGCGACAAAGGCGAACAATTCCCCCTCTACAAAAACAGGTGCGATGAAGGTAATGTCAGGCAGATGCGCCCCCCCAAAGTAGGGATCGTTGAGGACAATGACGTCCCCAGGGTGGAAGGTCGAAATCCTATGAATAGCCTCCGCAACGGAGAAAGGCATTGCTCCAAGGTGCACGGGAATTGACTCGGCCTGTGCTGCCATCTTTCCATGTCGGTCAAATATGGCGCAGGAACAATCATGGCGCTCCTTGATATTGGGGCTGTAAGCGGTACGAATCAGGTTCGCGTTCATCTCTTCTGCCACAGCGGCAAGAGCGTGCCGCAGTACTTCGAGGGTGATCGGATCAATCAAGACAGCATCTTTCATCATCGAATCTCCAGAATCAGGTTGCCATGTTTATCAATCCGACCATTCGTCCCTGGTGGAAGCAGGGTTGTTGTATCCTCACTAAACACGATTGCCGGCCCAGCGAGGTCGCTTTCGAGGAGAAGGTCGCTACGGTGTACCACATGCGCTTCCATCGGGCTTTCCTTCGTGAACCAGGAATTCACCCTTGTTGTCTCGCATTCCTGCTCTTTTCCCCTGAATGTTCCTGTAAGTGCCACGTCTGTTGGAGGTCCCACCGCGCGCACCCTTAAGGCAACTAGTTCTACGGCTTCCTTATTGGCAGCATGTCCATACCGCCGGGAGTGTTCCGCGTGGAACGCTGACACAATCCGGCTCATGAACGTGGTGTCGATCGCCGATGGCTCGGTATCCTTTGCACTTACGTCCAGGAGTGGCACGTTGAGCTCATGTGCCTGTCCCAAGTAGCGCAGATCCGCTGAAACGTGGAAGCGAATCGCTCCCTTCTCCACCCCTTCCGCTGTGAGCTCGGTCTGTGTACGGTCATACAACTGTGAAAGAATTCCCTTAATCATTGCTGGCTCGCACTCACGCAACGGCCGCAGAACGCCTTGGCTGAGATCGTGTCCGACCTCCGCGGCAACGAGACCGAACGCAGATAGCACGCCGGCTATGGCAGGAACGATTACCCTAGGAATGGCGAGCCGGTGGGCGATAGAGACAGCGTGCAGTGGACCGGCGCCGCCGAAAGCGAGGAGGGAGAATTCACGCGGATCGTATCCCCGCTCAATCGAGATTATCCGAATCGCTCGCTCCATGGCGGCATCAGCTATTTCAAGCATACCAAGAGCAGCCTCTTCAACCGTGATACCGAGCGGGCTGGCTATTCTTTCCACTGCTGTTCTTGCAGCAGCTATGTCAAGATGATCGAGTTCCCCAACGGGATAGGAGGCAAGAAGATGCCCCAGCACAAGGTGAGCGTCGGTAACCGTCGGTTCCAGGCCGCCATGGTCGTAACAGGCTGGTCCAGGGGATGCCCCCGCACTTTTTGGCCCGACACGCAAGGCGCCACCATGATCGACCCAGGCAATACTTCCCCCTCCAGCCCCTATGGTGTGGATGTCGACCATCGGAAGCCCTACCGGGTAGTTACCGACTTGCCCTTTGGTTGTGCGGCTAAGCATGCCATCCCTGATGAGCGAGACATCGCAGCTTGTCCCTCCCATGTCGAACGTGATCAGATCGTTGAACCCAGTAAGCTTGCCAACCACTCGGGCTCCTTCAACTCCCGCCGCCGGACCGGAGAGGAGGATCCGCGCCGGGTTTGTTTGGGCATAATCCGTGCTGGCAATAGCTCCATTCGACTGCATAATCTGCCAGCGGGTAGTCAACCCGTTCTCGCTTGCGCCGCCTTCCAGTGAGGTTAGGTAGTCTCCGATGATCGGTCGAAGAGCCGCGCTCACCACCGTAGTTGACGTTCGCTCAAACTCGCGAAACTCAGGAAGGATATCACTGGATAGGATCACTGGTATGTTCAAGGCGGTAGCGATAGAATCCCCTATTGCCTGCTCATGCGTTGGGTTAAGGTAGGAGAAAAGGAACACCACAGCTACCGCAGTCACACCCGCCGCGCGCAAGCGGGGGAGCAATTGCTGTACATCCTCTCTTGCCAACGGCCGGATAACGTTTCCCTGAGCATCTACCCGTTCTGCTACCTCAAAGCGAAGATCTCGTGAAACCATAGGGAAGGGTCGCTCGAAGAACAGATCGTACAGCTTGGGGCGATTCTGCCGCCCAATTTCCAGAACATCACCAAAGCCCTGCGTTGTTACAAGAGCGGTCTTTGCCCACGTTCCCTCTAGAAGAGCATTGGTTGCCACAGTGGAACCATGCACAATTCGTTCTACCTGTTCGGGAATGATCACTCCCCGCTGGATGAGGTGGGATAACGCGGCAATGACTCCGTCAGCTGGGTTCTGTGGGGTCGAAGCAGTTTTGAATGAGTGAAGGCGCCCCACGTCAGTGACGACAATATCGGTGAACGTTCCCCCGATATCAACTCCTATTAGCATCTGAGCCATATGTTCCGATCACGTTCTTGCTTCCTCGGTTTCTCGGTTGTATACCTGCTTACCGGCGATAAACACCCTTTCTACCCTTGAATCCTTTACATCTAAAGGAGGACCGCTCATGATTACTACATCCGCGTCTTTTTCTTCTTCGAGGCTTCCAACTCTGTTCGCTATTCCCAGAATCTCTGCTGGGTAGATGGTGATTGCTCTAATCGCTTCCTGTTCATCCATTCCCTCTCTTACTGCAAGGGCAGCGTCAAACAGAATGTACTTCACGGCGGACATCTGATCGGTCTGAATAGCTACCTTCACACCGGCTTCCGAAAGTATTGCTGGATTCTTAGGGTTCATGCCGCGCAGTTCATACTTGGTCCGCGAAAAGAGGATTGGGCCGACCACGCAAGGGATACCTTCCTTTGCCAGAATGCCTGCCACTTTATATCCTTCTGTAGCATGGATGAAAATCACCCTAAAATTGAATTCGGCCGCTATACGTAGGGCCGTCAACATGTCATCAGCGCGATGAGCATGTACATGGGCGGGAATCTCTCTTTTCAAGACTCGGCCAAGCGCTTGCAGGCGAAGGTCTCTCTCGGGAGGTTCGGGCTCTTTTCCATTACCTCTATTTGCTTTGTAGTCTGTAAGTTGCTGCTCATAACGCTCTCTTTTGTCTTGATAGTCCTGAGCCTTCATAAGCCATTCCCTAAGCACTCCGGCATTACCCATTCGAGTAGAGGGGGTTTTCTTTTGCTCTCCGTAGACTCTCTTTGGATTCTCCCCAAGCGCCATTTTCATCGCTACAGGAGCGCAAACGAGCATTTCATCAACTGTTTTGCCACAGGTCTTGATCACGACTGTCTGACCGCCGATCACGTTTGCGCTACCCGGCCCTGTATTGATGGTCGTGACGCCTGCTTCCCTCAAGTCTTTAAAGGCCATATCATCGGGATGAACGGCATCAATCGCTCTCAGATGAGGAGTGATAGGATCGGTCATCTCATTACCGTCACTCTTCTCCCACCCCACCCCGTCAGCGAAAACTCCAGTGTGACAGTGGGCATCAATCATGCCAGGGATTATGAATTTACCTCCAGCTTCGACCACTTTCGCCCCTGCGGGAACAGCGATGTCTTTTCCGACTTGAGCGATCTTCCCTTCATCAATCAGGACAGATCCTTCTTTAATGACCTTATCCGGCGTTATGATCGTTCCACCCCTAATCACTAACATGCTATCATCTCCTCTTGCCTATCTTTGAAAATGAATGGCTTGTTCTTCTGCAAACAGGCCTGGAATCCCACCAGTGTGAATAAACACTATGGCCTCCTCCTTTCGAAATTGCCCCTTGCGAACTAGATCAATGAGCCCGGCCATGGCTTTGCCCGTATATACGGGATCTAGAATAATCCCTTCCTTTTGGCCCACCAATTTCACAGCTTCCTTCATAGCTTGAGTAGGAAGACCATATCCATCCCCCAGGTAGTTGTCGTAAACAATAACCTCCTGGGTAGTTTTATACTCCAACCCCAAGAAGGAACACGCATCATCCAGTGCCTCTTCAATTCTTGCGATCAGTTGATCCTTGGAGTGGGATATACTTATGCCGATCACTTGCGTCATTCCTTGGCAATACAACCTGCTACCTAAAAGGAGACCTCCTTGAGTGCTGGCTGATCCACAGGCCGTGATAATGGAACTAGGGGCCAAATCATAGTAGTAGAGCTGATCAACAATTTCCCGGACGCAGTTAGCGTAACCCAAACCACCATGAAGGGGACGGCAACCATTTGGGATGTAGTAAGGCTTCTCTCCTTGAGATATCAGCCTTTCCTTGATTTCTTGAACCTTTTCATCTACAGGATCTGAGCCCTCTTTGATATTTCCGTAAGCATCAGGTTTAACAACATAGTGGATTTCGGCCGCTCCTAGGATCTTGTCCAAAAGAAGGTTTCCTGTGGCTATGCGGGGCTCCTCACCGACAAGGACGAGGTGGGTCTTCAGGCCCAACTTGTTTGCTGCAGCTACGACGAGGCGGCAATGGTTGGATTGCACTGCTCCGGTAGTGATCACCGTGGTCGCACGTTGTGAAAGAGCCTCTGCCATAGCATACTCCAACTTCCTCAATTTATTCCCTCCAAGCCCAAGCCCGTCAAGATCATCTCTCTTGATGAAGATTCGCGGTCCACCCAATGAAGAACTGAGCATCTTCAGTTCCTCCAAAGGTGTAGGAAATATCCCCAGCCTACTCCGCTTAATTGCCCCAATTTGCACTTCTTCCTCCCTGTTACCAAATGTCGCACTACCGACAGCATTCATCCTCATTGTAACTACTATTCAACTAAGGGGAAAAGAATCCTAGTTATCTCCTTTAACGTTCTCGCTGGTAACTCCTTTTCTCTGGAGCACTTGCGCGACAGCTGTTAGGAAGAGAGACTCAGGTTGCTTCTGGGTACTTGAGCCCAGTACCGGTATTGAATAGGACAACCTTCTCTTCTTTCCCAATCTAACCCTTGGCAAGTAGCTTCTCTAGAGCAGCGAGTGTTGCACCTCCTTCGGGGCAAGCGAAAACACCCTCACGGCTCGCCATACGGCTCTGTGCCAGGATGAGAGCTTCATCAGAAACAGCAACAGCTGTACCGCTGCTTTCTCGTACTGCTCGCAGGATTAGGAAATCACCGATCGCTCCGGGGACACGCAACCCTGCGGCTACAGTCGCTGCATTCTCCCATGGTTTGGCAAACTCTTCACCAGCTTTAAATGCTCGTGGAATGGGAGCACACCCATCTGCCTGTACTACGACCATTCGAGGTCGCTTCTCTCCAATCCAGCCAAGTTTCGCCATTTCGGAGAATGCCTTCCACATACCAATGAGGCCAGTTCCGCCACCGGTTGGATAGAAGATAACGTCAGGGAGGTCCCAATTGAACGCTTCTGCCAATTCGTAACCCATTGTCTTCTTTCCCTCAACGCGATACGGCTCCTTAAGGGTTGATAGGTCGAACCAACCATGTTTTGAGGCAGCCTGTCTTGCCTGTTGGCTACATTCGGTAATCAGTCCATAAACGAGGGTGACCTGTGCCCCGTATGCCCGACACTCCATCTGAAACGGCAACGGGACATCCTGCGGCATGAATACATGGGCAACCATGCCTGCTTTTGCAGCATATGCAGCCATTGCACCCGCGGCGTTCCCCGCTGAAGGAATGACTACTTCTTTCACCCCTAGTTCCTTCGCACGGGAGATTGCCATGCACAGTCCACGCGCCTTGAACGATCCAGTTGGATTGAGCCCTTCATCCTTGATGAACAGGTTGCTCATCCCAAGCTCTTTCCCCAGTCGTTTCGCGGGGAAGAGCGGAGTATATCCTTCTCCTAGGGTAACCGCATTTGCCTTATCTTTAACTGGAAGGATCTCCCGATAGCGCCATAACGTTGTTTCACGGTTCCTAAGGCTTTCGCGCGGCCATTTCTTCTTGGTTCCTTCTAGATCATAGCATGCAAAAAGTGGCTTGCCGCATTTGGGGCATAGCGTTTGAAGCACATCTGCATCGTATTCCTTTCCGCAATAACTGCATTCTAAGTGAGTAAGCGTGCTCATACACATTCCTCCTGTAAGGCTACAATAACACAATCTTAGGCCATTTTGCTTTCTGAGAAAGTAAGGGCCATTAACCATAACACCAGGGTTCCGAATCCTAGATTTCTAAGCTCCAAGTGATGAAAACTCTGTTAGCATGGGAGCTTACCTGCAGATCGTGATGTACTGTTGTTGTGTACAGATCATCGTATCGATCAAGCCAAGTGCTCGCTGAGGATGGAGAGAGCCTTGCCGATGGGGAGCTTGACCGACCTATGGCCCTCTTTCCCTGTAGTACTTTCCGCGGCACAGAGTGCGGAAAGGATCGATTCTTCAACCGCTTCTATTGTGGCTTGAAAGACAGTGTCGATCAATGAGTGTGTGTCGTTCAACCTTCGTTCGTTGAGAAAAACGTGCATGGGACTATCGGGAACCTTGTTGGCGACGCTAAAGGCGATAACAAACTCCCCACTTCCGTTGTGGCACATACCTCCGGTGCGAGCAATGCCGAAGCTCGCCCGCTTTCCAATCCGAACCAGTTGCCGATGCGAAAGAGGAAGGTCGGTTGCGATCACGATCACAATCGATCCCTCTTCTTTTCGAGTAACAAGATCTCTCTCATAAGCCCGCAGTTTCCACCCCACGGGAACTCCGTTCATAACCAATTCTTCTCGACTTCCGAAATTGGGAAGTGAGAGAGCGCCAATGGTATAACGCTCTCCATTGATATCGATTACTCGCGAAGCGCTCCCAATACCGCTCTTAAACTCAAACGCAGAAACACCAGCTCCCGCGCCGACCACGCCCTCTCTGACTGGCTCAGTGGAAGCGTTATCCAGCGCCCTGAAAACGTCCTCTTCTTTCACGTATCGTGCCTGAATGTCGTTCAGGTATGAATCGTTACACTCGGCAACGATTGGGTTAATCGAGGTAATTGAGCGCTGTGGAAGCTGATAATGTTGAAGGACCCATGAAATCAAGGCATCGCTTACTTTTCCCACGTTAAGGGTGTTCGTCAACAGGATTGGAGTCTCGATCGTACCGAATTCGTTGATCTGCGGGAGGCCAATCGCTTTCCCGAATCCGTTGATCGTCACTGCGGCAGCGTTGACTTTTTCGTAGAAGACGTTACCTGAATGGGGAACGATTGCCGTGACACCGGTGCGAACGTCGCTCGCATCAATCAGTGTTGTGTGGCCGACCCGTACGCCGGAAACGTCCGTAAGACTGTTAGTGGCGCCGGGAGGTATCCGACCGATCCGAACGCCGTGCTCGATCAGTAGCGTAGACATTGCGATTGGGCGGAGTTCTCCTTGGCCCACTCTACCGCTCGGCGGGCGAGAATCGAGAGCGGATCGAAAAGGGGACAGGAGAGAGCAGCTTCTTTGACCACTAGAGAAAGCTCCGTACACCCAGAGATGATCCCGCTTGCCCCTTGATCAATTAAGTGCTGAGCCACTGCCATAACCGTGCCTTTCAGTGAGTGGTCTCCCGCCTTGATATGTGTTATGGCATCCATGATCCGCGCCTGTTCCTGATCCGCCGACACAAGCAAGGAAACATCATGATCACCCAACGCTTGTTGGTAAAGGCCACAGTTAACTGTCCCCATTGTTGCCAGTAAGCCCACCGCCTTAATGGGCGGATTGCAGGAAGCGACGGCGGTTGCCGTTTCGCTGATCATATCGATAATGGGTATAGAGACAGCCTTTCGCAGATATGAGAGCCAGTGATGGGCGGTATTACAGGGTATCACGAGGAAATCCGCCCCGGCTTGCTCCAGCACCCTTGCGCCCTTGATCATCATCGGAAGCGGGCTTTCGTCCTCTTCTAAGATCGCAGCCGTGCGATCGGGTATTAATGGATTGCTGTCGATGACTATGTGTAGATGGTCCTGGTCCTTGCGCGCAGGAGTCAATGCAATGATCTGTCGGAAGAGCTCCAGGGTTGCTTCCGGCCCCATTCCACCCAAGATACCGACCGTTCTATTTCGCGCCACTAGAGTGTCTCCTTCACTGCACCTGTCCACCAGCGACCATCGATTCTCCGTCATGGCTGTTCGCTGAACAGCTTGCGAGAACGATAGAAGTATTCTCCAGCAGAGAGAACAGCCAGGGCAACAGCAAAGTACAAGAACGTGTATTTGGTGGTTTGTCCTGCTCTCCCCCACTCAAAATACCGACTGGCAAGAATAACTAGGACTAGGCCAATCTGAGAAATGGTCTTTAGCTTCCCAAGGAAACTTGCCGCAATCACTTTTCCTTGAGCTATGGCAAGGATACGCAAGCCTGTAATGAGAAACTCCCGAGCCACGATCACCATTACCGGCGCAGCGGTTAGTTCCCCTAATTGAACAAACGAGATCAATGCTCCCACTACAATTAGTTTATCGGCGATCGGATCGGCAAACTTACCAAGTAGGGTGGTCTGCTTCAGGGCGCGAGCAAGATATCCATCAACTGCGTCGGAAATCGCAGCAAGTGAGAAAATAGTGATAGCAAGAATCGTGGTAAGCGGTGTTCTTGACAGGAGGAGGAACATAAACAGGGGAACGCTTGCCATACGGGCAAGTGTAATTTGGTTCGGAATTGTACGAAGCATTTGTTTCCTTTTTTCCGGCCTATGTAGCGGATTGTCCCGCACAGTTAGCGATTTGAGCAAATGTTTCTGGAGACAGGGATGCCCCACCTACCAGAACCCCGTCGATATCTGGCTGGTCGAGTAGTGCAGCGGTGTTCTCGGGATTTACGCTTCCGCCGTACAAGATACGCGTCCCTTGTGATAGTGAATCATCATAGACAACAGCAAGCCACTTACGAATCATGTTAATCGTTTCCTGTGCGGCTTGGGGCGAGGCAGTTTCGCCAGTTCCAATCGCCCACAACGGTTCATAAGCAATCACCGCCGATGCAGCATCTTGTTGATCCATTCCGGCAAGACCGTGTTCAAGCTGGAAACAAATCCGTTCCCTTGCTTTCCCCTGTTGGTGTTCCCTTAGCGTTTCACCCACACAAAAGATGGGTCGAATTCCGGAAGCAGTTGCCGCTAATACCTTTCGGTTAACCAATGTTTCATTTTCGTTAAGGATAGTTCGGCGCTCCGAGTGACCGACTAGAACGTATGAACAATGACATGCCAGTAGTATTTCTGCCGAGATTTCTCCGGTAAACGGACCACTAGGCTCAAAGTAGAGGTCTTGCGCGCCAAGAGAAATTCCTACCCCTGCAAGTAGCTTGCCCGCCCAGTCCAAGCTGGTAAATGGCGGTAAGAGGAGGATCTCTGCGGCATGGTTGCTATCCACGAGTTCCAGGAAACGGTTGATAAAGACATCTGTTTGTGCGGGAGTCTTATTCATCTTCCAGTTGCCAGCAACTAATCTATTGCGCATTTCTTATCTGTCTCCGATCTTAAGGCATTATATCACCTATGTCAGCACGGTTAAACAATTGACTTTCTAGAAGCGCTAATCTATGATCGATGGAACTATCACGAGAAAAAACAGGAGGTATGAGATGGCAATCACTATCGGAGCGATTGTTGCAGTAGTCGTATTGTTCTTGTCCAATGCGATCCGGATTGTGCGAGAGTATGAGCGGGGAGTTATCTTCCGCCTTGGACGTCTGGTTGGGGCTAAAGGACCCGGGTTGTTTTTCATTATCCCAGTTATTGATAAGATGGTGAAGATCAGTCTACGCACAATAGTACTTGATGTTCCCCCACAGGAAGTGATCACCAAAGATAACGTGACAACAAGCGTGAACGCGGTTCTCTTCTTCCGAGTAGTTGATCCCTGTGCATCGGTGGTAGAAGTCGAAGACTTTCTAGAAGCGACGAGACAGATCGCTATGACCACGCTGCGCAGCATCCTCGGAGGAGTAGAGCTTGATGATGTTCTAGGGGAGCGTGAAAGAATCAACCTACAACTACAGGAGATTATCGACGAGCAAACGGATCCATGGGGGATTAAGGTAAAATCGGTAGAGATCAAAGATGTGAAGATCCCAGGAGACATGCAACGAGCAATAGCCCGACAGGCTGAAGCTGAGCGTGAACGCCGCGCCAAGATCATCAACGCTCAAGGTGAACTACAAGCGGCGTCCAAACTCTCTGAAGCGGCTGGTATAATCAGCAAGAACCCAGCCGCACTACAGCTTCGCTACCTGCAGAGCTTGGTCGATATTTCAGCAGAAAACGCCTCAACTATTGTCTTCCCTGTTCCGATTGATCTTTTTAAGTTCTTCCAGAGCAAGGAGGATCACACCTAGATTAATGAGGAGCTATGACCTTGTAGTGGTCGGTGGCGGACATGCCGGGTGTGAAGCGGCGCTTGCCGCCGCTCGATTGGGTCATGTGACCGCACTTGTCACAATCAATTTGTGTGAGATTGCAAAAATGCCGTGCAATCCAGCAATTGGTGGACCGGGGAAATCACAACTTGTTCGTGAGATCGATGCTCTGGGTGGAGAGATGGCGCGCATAACTGATGCGGCTATGCTCAACGTGCGACTGCTCAACACGAGCAAGGGAGCAGCGATGCAGGTTCGGCGCGCTCAAACCGATCGAGTACAGTATAAACTCCTCTGGAAACAGGTTCTCGAGCAAACAAGCGGCCTTGATCTTATCGAAGGAATGGCTGAAGAAATCATTACAACTGGAGGGAAGGTCGCGGGAGTTCGCCTACGCGAGGGACTTAAGCTTGAAGCCAAGGCTGTTGTGATCGCCACTGGGACCTTCCTAAATGGGCAAGTTATCTTGGGAGAGCTTTCCTATCCAGCCGGCCGAAGTGGAGAACCACCATCTGTTGGACTTGCTACCTCATTGGAAAAACTAGGTCTCAAGATGGATCGTCTGAGCACGGGAACTACCCCCCGGGTTAATCGTCACACTATCGATTTCTCTGGCCTTGATTGCCAAAACACAAGCGAACTTCCACTCGCTTTTTCTTTTTGGAACGATCCGGTTGTCCTTACGTCCGATTATCCGGTTTACTTGACCAACACCAATGAACAAACACACCAGATCATCCGGGACAACCTACACCTCAGTCCAAACTACAATGGCCTGATTACAGGTAAGACTCCGCGGCACTGTCCATCACTGGAGAGTAAGATCGTCAACTTCCCGGATCGTGATCGCCACAAGGTATTTCTCGAACCAGAAGGCAGGGAAACCGCTGAGATATATCTACAAGGAATCTATACGGCTTTTCCGCCGCAAATTCAGCAGCAAATTGTTCACAGCATCGCTGGGCTTGAGCAGGCGCATATCGAACGCTATGGCTATGATATTGAGTACGATTACATAAGATCTGGGCAACTTAGACCTACACTTGAAGTAAGCAGTATTCCGGGTTTGTTTCTTGCCGGTCAGCTAAATGGGACTACGGGATATGAGGAAGCGGCCGCGCAGGGACTCCTGGGCGGAATCAATGCCGCTTGTTACGTGAGTGGAAGAGAGCCACTGATTCTGTCGCGAGGTCAAGCATTCATTGGAGTAATGATCGATGACCTTGTTACCAAAGGAATTACGGAACCCTATCGCATGCTTCCATCTCGTGCTGAATATCGTATCAGCTTGCGCGAAGGAAACGCCGATTTGCGCCTGTCAGCGATCGGTCGTGCGATTGGGCTTCTGCCGGAAAACCGTTACGAGAAAGTGCTAAAGAAGGAGAAGGCAAAAAAGGAGATTCTGGCCAGGCTCAAAGAGCAACGCATTGGTCCACAACACCCATTGAACCGCATTCTTGCCGAGAAAGGAAGCAGCCCTCTTTCCAACAACGGGGCAAGCTTATATGAGCTTCTCAAGCGCTCGCAGATCCATCTGGACGATCTCTTGCCAGCAGAAGAAGAATTCGCGGATGAGTTGAAATACGAAGTGGAGATTGAGGCCAAATATGCCGGCTATCTAGCTCAACAGGAACGAGAAATAGGGCACCTGCGTCGATTAGAGAATGTCGGAATCCCTTCTCGACTTGATTACGCTAAGCTTACCAGTCTTTCTATTGAAGGAAGAGAGTTGCTGGGCCACGTGCGCCCTCATTCCTTTGGCCAGGCGGCGCGCATTCCGGGTGTTTCGCAGGCTGATCTATCGATGCTTGCCATCTATCTGCGTCGATAATCAATACGCAGCTACTGGGGAAAGGTGTTCAGCATTTACCACACGGGAAGTTATGTTATGAAATATCTGCCCAGCAGTATATCCGCCCCATACCGGCAAAGTCTTTACTTCATCCAGGACGACAAGAGTGAGATACTTTGGTTTCTGGGCAGGAAGATAGCCGACGAACAGAGAGGTGTATTTCCCAGCAGCATAGCCTTGCCCAGGTGTAGCCTTTTGTGCAGTCCCTGTTTTCCCAGCTACCGCAAATCCACTGACTGCTGCCGGGGTTCCGGTTCCACTTTCTACTGCCTGTTGCAGTAGTCCTGTCATTATTGTGCAGCTTTCAGCGGCCCCAATTCGATGAACAAGCACTGAGTCGTCCTTTTCTGATTCACCAATTTGTTTGATGATTTGTGGTTCTAGTAGCAGTCCACCATTTGCTATTGCTGCTGTCGCGCGGGCAAGCTGGATTCCGGTCACGGCCACTGATTGCCCAATTGATGTAGCAGCCAGGGCAAGCTTAGACCACTCTTCTACATCTCGTAGGATTCCAACCTCTTCTCCGGGAAGAGCAATTCCAGTCTGTTGTCCAAAACCAAAGCTGATTAGCGAGTGATACAGTCGCTCTTCGCCCAAGCGCTGCGCAACTCTAATCATTCCTGTGTTGATCGACTGCTCAATAATCTCGGCAAAGGTGACTGTTCCAAAGGACTCGTTTCCTGAGTTGTGCATGATGTGATTGGAAACTCTGATCCCATCATTTCCGTTGAAACTGTCTCCTGGGCTCACCGCGCCGTAATCGATCGCTGCAAGTCCAGTGAATGCCTTAAACACTGAGCCAGGTTCGAACAGGAAATTGACTGCCAGGTTCTTTCGCTGGTATGGAGTTGATTCAGCAAAGGAATTAAGGTTGTAACGCTGCAGCTGGGCCATTGCTAGTATGGTACAAGTTTGTGGATCGAGCAGAACGACAAAACCATCATTCGCCCTGAACTTTTCGACTCCGTATTTGATCTCTTCTTCACAGATGAATTGTAGGCGGCCATCAATTGTCAAATGTAGATCTTGTCCCGGGGATCCCTGTTCGACAACCGCAGTATGATAAGTGCGGTTGTCGGCTCCCTCTACCACATACACATACGTTGGGGTTCCAGTAAGGACTTTGTCAAACGCAAGCTCCACACCCTCCAATCCGTGCCCATCCGTACCCACAAAACCGATGATGTTTGAGGCAAGTGATTCCTGTGGATAGCACCGCTTCCAGGTATCGAGGAAAATCAGCCCGTATGCCTGTTCTTTCTCTGCTTGCTGCCGTATGGCTTCTGCCGTACTTGGATCGATTTGACGTTTGACCCAAGTGAAGTAACTAGGCCGGTAGATCAGATCTCTCAACACCTCACCAGCAAGACCAAGCTCGCTCGCGAGGATGGCGATAATCGTCTCGGGTTTGGTCATGTTGAAACTATCTACGGCGATGGATACAGCTCTTACATCAAAAGCAAGCAACATTCCGCTTCTGTCATAGATCGCTCCTCGCTGTGGCATAAGCTCAATCATTTGTTCCTGCATTACCCGCGCGGATTTAAGAAAGCGATCATGCTCAACCACTTGAAGCTGGACGAGCCGACCAACAATGAGTAACGCAAACGCAATCAACAAAAACGCGAGGATGCGAGCTCGCCATTGGTGGAAGGGCGTCTTAGTTCTCTGGGGCGGACTTATCAATATAGACATAGTGGATAATAACTGGCTCAATCATCCCGAGTTCGCTGCGGGCGAGTGAAGCAACACGCTCTAAACGGAAGGCCTTCCCTACTTCAAACTCGAGCCAACGGTTGACATCATGGGCAGCTATGAGTCTGTTCTGTGTGTACTCCCGTTGCGCGGTCAAGTCACGAATGGTCGCTTCTTGCCACAGGTAAACAAGACAGAGCCCAGCAATGACTGTTGCCAAGAGAATTCCAATCCCCAGCACTCCTTGCCAAGTCATCGGTTGTGTTGGAGGAGCTGAATGTCTCTTCCCAGATAGGTAGCTCAATCTCTTGATTCTTGGATACATCATCATCTCTGCTAATAAGTTAAGGGAACATGAGGTATCTTGTTCGGACATCTGTCGACTACTACACCGAAGTAGATTACCCATCCTACGCAGCTTACCCGCCAAGATGGCGAAATCGCAACGACTTTGCTACAGCTTATCACACGCTCGTCAAGAACAGCGAATATCATGGCTCAAGTAGATACCCTGCTTTTCCGCATAGCACGCAGTTTCGCAGCTCGTGCGCGCGGATTTTTTTCCGTCTCCTCTTTTGTCGGTAGAATTGGCTTCCGTGTGAGAATCCTTCCTTCCACTTGTTTGTCACAAATACATTCCGGAAGGGTGGGGGGGCAGATACAATCAAGCGCTTTGTAGCGAAAGAACCGTTTCACAATTCGATCTTCCAACGAATGAAAACTTATCACCGCAATGACGCCATCAGGCGTAAGGCATTGGAATGCAGTTTGTAGTCCATTTCGCAGATTTCGAAGCTCATCATTCACTGCGATTCGTAGCGCTTGAAAGGTACGTGTCGCGGGGTGTCTGTGCCTGAGGTGGAATCGCTTGGGGATCGTTTGGCACACGAGTTCCGCGAGTTGAGTAGTTGTCTCAATCGCTCCCGACTTGCGGGTAGCGATAATGGCATGCACGATTTCTCGGGCAAAATTCTCTTCTCCATAGCGAAAAAGGATGTCAACAAGTTCCTTCTCTGTAAGGTTGTTCACAATATCAAAGGCTGTTAGAGGTTGCGAAGTATCCATTCTCATATCGAGAGGACCGTTAGCGCGAAAGCTGAACCCACGCTTGGGATTATCGAGCTGAAGTGACGATACACCAAGATCAAGGAGAAGACCATCAACCTTCTCAATGCCAAGTATCCGCAGGTGCTTGTGAAGGTCGGTGTAGTTTGCGTGAACAAGATGAAGCCGACCGGCAAGACTGGCTAAACGTTTCTCTGCGTAGCTGAGCGCCTCTCTATCAAGGTCAATCCCAACAACAGTAATGTTGGGCTCTAGCGCGAACAGCGCTTGAGTGTGACCGCCCAAGCCAATTGTCCCATCCACGTATATTCCCCCTGCCTTTGGATCAACTAAGTGAACAACCTCACCGGCTAAAGCAGGTACATGACGTGGCTCAGACATCTTTTCCTTCCAGATCATAGTATAGTCCATCAAGCAACAGCTTGAATGTCTGCTTCCTGGTTTCATGTAACTGTCGGTAGGTCTCTCGCAAGCTATCTGGCGCTGGTGGATGGTCAAGGAGAAGAGAAGTTTCTTCCACGGAGGGAAAAGATCCACAAGGAATGCAAGGGCCATCACGCGAATGAACCTCATGAACAAAGTGCTCAATCTTGGGATCTTCAGAGATAGCGAACATCGGCGTTCCCATCCTGAGCGCAAACTCTAGTGGATGCAGACGTGATGACACGAGAACGCTGGCAGATGAAATGACCCTTTCTGCTTGGTCTACTCCTGCTGCCGGGAGAATCTGACATGAAAAGCCGCATTCGCTTGAGATCGCTCTCGCAAGGGCCAGGTCCTGTTTGGGAAAGAACGGAAGAAAAATACAGGACACACCTCGCTGCGAGTGTAGCTCTTTCAGTAAGCGTATTGCCTGCTCAATGAAACCTGCTTGTTGCTTTCTCGGCAGTCCTTTAAGGGAGAGAACAATCCGTGGCGGGCTCTGCGTCAGCCGGGAATGGTGGGGGCTTGGGGGGAGAAGGAAAAAAAGGTCGCTGCCTTGTATTCCGTTAAGACCTAGCGAATTAACATAACTTAAGCTTTTTTGGTCACGACAGTCTATGTGGTGAACTTGCTTAAGGGCTAAGCGAGTAATCAGTTGGGCTAATTTGCCAAAAATTGGCCCAATCCCCTGCCCAACAAGGTAAACTGGCCGACGCACAATACGGGCGACAAGAATGAGAGAGAGATAATAGAACAAAGAACGGTTGCTGGTGCGATTCTGCAATAATCCTCCCCCGCCAAACAACAGGATCGATGAACGTCGAATTGCCCCAAGAATGCGAATGGGATTGTTGCGACTGATTTCATTTCTAGTCTGTGGATTTGCTGTAAGAACGATCGATTCAGCCCTGTTGTACTGGTTGAGTGATCGTAGTAGCGCCAAGCGAATCGCTTCGTCGCCAAGGTTTCCAAATCCATAGTAGCCAGTAATTACGACTGTGATACTCTTTGCCACAGGAACCGCCCCAAACTAATAACCGCCAACAAAGCTCCTCCGACCAGGACTCCCAAAACGAGCCCATTAGCCACTCGGAAGAGCGATACAAGGAGGGGAGTGTGCGCATGAGCAAAGGTATTCAGGATGGAGGCCTGTCCAATCAAGCCAATAAAGAGAGGGAATATTCTCCAGTCATTGAGCTTGCCATCCGCTCCAAACAGGATTAGGAAAGGATGGCCAATCAGGAACTCCTTGAAGCGAGGTCTTGCTATGAGGAGTTTCTCCAGAATCCCCCGCACTTGTCCTTCTAGCCCAAGTGAGCCTCCGCCTGTGTTTCCACTCCGGAGAATAGTAAAGGCGAGTACTGCAAGACTGAAACTGGCAAGTGTCAAGCTGACTAAGCGGATAGGCGAGTAGAAAAGGTTTCGAAGTTTTGCCCAGCCGACTTGACGATAGTAGACAAACACTCCAAAAAGAGAAGGAAACAAAAGCGCGACCTTTACTCCGCGAAACTCGGCGAGCTTGAGCAGAAAAACAGGATGAGAAAGAACCGCAGCAAGCAGGAGACCCCCACAAACTGAACCAGCAGAGAACAACAGGCACACAACTGCTCCTGCGCGCCAGCCTGATTTAAGGCAGGGGACAAGCAACAAAGACATGTATGCTGGAACAAGTATTGCGATTAGAAAGGCATCTGTCTGACGAAGGAGGATCTCCGGCATACTGGCGGCAATAGCAGCAACAGCACCGCAGAAAACAAAGCACGCAAAGGGAAGGTGTTTGAAGACTTGAAGGGTGACAAGCAATAAGAGAGCACTAACTCCTAAATGAAATACGATCTCCGCGTACCAAGGGGTCTTGGAAAATGGAAGAGAAAAACTGCCCAGAGTGTACCCGTCCTTCTCAATTTGCTTAATAACGGCTTGGAAGTAATTTAGGTTCTCATATACCGAAAGCCCAGGAACTGGAGAAAGCATGAGACAGCGAATTCCGCGCTCTTGTACAGCTCTTCCGAACCGTGCGACAAGGGTATCGATTGACGATCGAGCCATATCTCCTGTTGGCACCTCATGAGCTCGCACTAGGTGGTCGTGTCCGTTTCTCCACAATTCACGTTCCTGTGACACATCCGTGAACTCTCGCAAAATGATGGTAGTCTCGTCCGGAAAGAGCTTATGAAACGATTGTTCGTCGATTGGACCTTCTATCAACAAGAAAGAGAAGTTGTGAGCAAGCTTGGCAATAGGCTTATCGAGAATTAGCCCCACCTCAAGATTGTGTCCTAGTATCTTCTCGACAAGCGGAGATCCTCCATCCGTCAGGCTTGATGAGTACACAGCAACTCCTGTTATCCCAATATTGGCAAGCTCGTCAAGGGAGAAGTTGGTTACATCTTGAGCCCTGACAATAACAATGAACCCTGTGTTTTCACGTTCCCAACCAATGCGGTTAGCGTCGACCACAATTGCTACGGCCAGGGCAGTAGCCACTATCACTAACGCTGCTGTTCGTAAGATCCTAGTTATCATTACCCGAAACAGTACTATTTTTCGCGACAACAGACAACAGCACGATTAGCTATTCATGTGGGTGAGTTGTCGTGAGGTACTGCTTGAATGCCTTTGATCTAGAGCAATTCGCGTTCTGATGAGCTACTCTTGCCCCCCACAAAATTTGTGGGTAAGCGGCATGACGTAAAAGGAGTTGATCAGGGGGTGCTTCGTCACGATTACGTCCGTATGAAAGACTCTCTTGATATTCGCTTCAGTGAGTACTTCATCCGGCTTGCCGATTTCCAATATTTGTCCCTTGTCTAGCATGGCCGCTCGATCCGCATACTGTGCTACAAGGTTAAGATCGTGAAGGGCCATTACTACCGTCAAACCATCTATAGCTTGTGCGCGAATAATTTCCATAATCTGGGCTTGGTAGTTGATGTCAAGGTGGGTTGTCGGTTCATCTAACAGAAGTACCTTAGGTTCCTGGGCTAGAGCCATTGCTAGGAAGACGCGTTGGCGCTCTCCTCCTGATATCTCTGGTATGAGACGATTGGCCAGTGAGTCCACACTACAAACCCTCATAGCCTCTTCAATTCGTTCCCTGTCTACTTTGTTCTCTCTGGCAAAGCGAGATTGATGAGGGATTCGGCCGATAGCTATCACTTCGCGGACGGTAAAATCGAAACCGACTTCTCGATCCTGCTCTACCATTGCCAGTTGGCGCGCGATCTCCCAAGTTGACAGGTCAGCTATCTGTCTCATGTTCAAGTAGAGCGCACCTTTGTCGGGAGTGAGGACTCCTGAGATGTTTTTAAGGAGAGTGGTCTTCCCTGATCCGTTAGGGCCCACAATTGCGAAGATTTCTCCTTTCTGAATACTCAGGTCGATCTCTTCTAAAACTGGGATCTGGCCATAAGAAAAGTGCAGTCCTTCTATTGTGATATTCATTACATTCTCACCTTTCTCGTCTTTAGCAAGTAGAGAAAGAAAGGGGCTCCAAGAAAGGCTGTGATGATCCCCACCGGGAGTTCAGCTGGCCGAACTACAGTTCGAGCCACCATGTCAGCCCACACAAGAAAGATCGCTCCCGCAATGGCTGTTGCTGGCAAGAGGAACCGGTGATCGGGACCCATAATCAGGCGCATGATATGCGGGATGATCAGGCCAACAAAACCGATAGTGCCGGTGAAACCGACAGCAGATGAAGTAACAAGGGTTGCTACACCCAGCATGAGACGCTTGCTTTTCTCCGGATTGATACCCAGATGGAATGCTCCTTCTTCTCCCATGGCAAGGGCATTTAAGTCCCGCGAGAAAGCTATAAGGAGCAGGCTGCCAACCGCGACGATCGGCGCAAGCACACAAAGATATGTCCAGTTGGCGCGGCCTAGTCCGCCCATGGTCCAGAAGATCACATCCGTCATTCGGTCGGTGCCAGCACTCAAGAAGATGAGAAAACTTGTTATGGCTGAGAAGAGCGCCCCCACGGCCACTCCGGCGAGGATCAGTGTGTAGACGGAAGTTCTTCTATCTCGTTGCCGCGCCAATTGGTAGACAATTCCCACCGCAAGGGAACCGCCGATGAAGGCTCCCAGGGGAAGAAAGGCTACTCCATTCAAATTCAGGAGGATGACCAAGGCCGCGCCGGTAGACGCGCCACTGGCGATCCCGACGACGTACGGGCTGGCCAGCGGATTGCGAAACACCCCCTGCATCGTTCCACCTGAAATGCCAAGCGCGCAGCCGACCAATAGTCCCAATAACACCCGTGGGAGCCTGATTTGGGAGATAATCAGATGCTGAATGTACCCGGACTCTCCAATGGCGGCTTTGTGCCCCAGCAGGTAGGAAAAAACCTCTCTGATAGGAATTGATACGGGGCCAACAACTACTCCGATCACAAGCGTGGCCGCAAGCAAGATCATCAACGGCATGAAGATCCAGCGTACGGAATGCGTCTTTTGTGCATTCCACGAGAGCTGTCGCTGAAAGTTCTTCTCTGTTCTACTCATTATTCATGAGGATGAAGGAACTCACTCATTATTCTCAGAGCCCGAGCAACCTTGGTGGAAAGGAGATGGCGTGCGTTGATGCCATAAACCTGTTTTTTTACTACTGCCGACACCCCTGTAAATAGCGGGTTCTCTAGTATATTCACAATCTGTGTCGGATCAGTGAATATAACATCGGGATCTCGGGAAAGGATTTCCTCGAAACTCACTTGAGGAAATCCCTCAATATCGGAGAAGACATTTACTCCGCCGGCACGAATAATCAATTCATTCTCGATAGCGCCGCTTCCCACAGCATAAGGGGGGATATCGGGCGCCATCGCGTAGAGGAAGGCTGCTCTTACGGGGAGTTCGGTCAGAACGGTGCTTTCAATGGTGATAATCTCCTCTGCGATTTGACCGATTAGTAGCCTCGCTTCTTCCTCTACTCCTAGAGTAGTTCCAATTGTACTAATGGCGGTCAAGATATCCGGTACGGTAGAGATGGACCCATCAGCGCGGCCAACACTGAGCACGGTGATTCCCAGCTTCTCCAATCTGGTGCGTTCTCCCGCCCAATCCGAGGCACCAAGCACGAGGTCTGGTCCCATTGAAAGGATAACTTCCACATTTGGGGCGAAGCTCTCACCGACCCTAGGGAGACCTGCCACCTCTGGTGGATTATCTGGCGAGCTGGCCACGGCAACTAGCCGGTCAACTGCCCCAAGATCGACCATGATCTCAGTGTATAGGGGGATTCCAGCCACAACGATCCGACTTGGTTGCTGTTCGATCCTGATCTCTAGCCCTCTGTTGTCAACCACTGTAACCGGATATTGCTGTGCTACGGCTACTAATCCTAGCAGTAGTACCGCTACTGGGAGGGCCCACATTCCTTTCCATGACCTCTTTGTCATCGGAGTACCTCTTTATTGGTGGGATATAACATCCCACATGGATAAGCTCCTAGTTTACCACGCCTGCTTACAGAAGGCAATAAAAGGTAAGGCTATGGCGTTTCAGATAGTATTTCAGTGATAACCCTCCATAGACCAAGCCCAGCGCTCTTGCGGCCCGGAGCGGAGACAAGTAGGAGTAGATCGCCTTCTCGTCTGAAGGGGAACGCGCCTTCAATCAGTCGTTCGTCGCGCGGATTGTGTACGCCGACTTGCTCTTTGCTGTGAGAGAAGCATAAACCATTCGCGCAGCACCGAATCAGGATCATCGCGCTCGCACGGCCCCGTACAGCGTGATCGCGATACCACCACGATGGGTGTTGTTGCTCTGTGTCTGATAGCAAAGCAGCCACGGTAATAGTATCCTGAGCAAGAGAATACAGAGAGAGTTGTTGCACGTCCGCAACATGATCAAGTACAGGAGCAAATCGTTCTCTGCCAGCGCTGGTTAGAGCGCCACCTGACTTATCCAGCACAAGGAAGCCCTGATCGCGCAGTTTTTCCAGTTGAATACGCACGGTCATCTCGGAAAGGCCGGCCCGACGAGCAAGTCGCCTACGACCTAGGCGTTCCCTGCTTAGCAGGAAGACAAGCTGAAGTGTAACCGCATCTATTTGTCTTTGCACCCTTGCTTGGTTCGTGATCCTCCTTGTTGCATGCTCTTGCTCTTGTTTTGACCAGTATACCGCCGATCCCGGGTACATGATACTCGATTCTTCTTGTCAACTTTAGAGACAAGGTCTTATGAAGATTCTCCACCAGGCATCCTTATGTAAGGGTAGCTACATCCATCTTTCCCAAAAGGAAGACATGGCAATTCCCTGTTTCAGCTCTTACCGTGATTTGATTGGTGCTTGTTGGCGAGATGGCGGTTCGGTCCTTGACAAGAAGAGCTTTACGTGATAGGGTGTGCTAATGCTAGTACTGGTATTGCCAATGTCGTGGACGGTATCCACTTTCTTGAGAAGATAGGTGGTCTAAGTCGGTGATGCTGAGGGAGAAGAGCTGAGGGTATCCTGTTGGTAATAGCATCTCCACTCTTGTTCCTTGCCGTGTTGGTTCGAGATTCGTTCCTCGATATGGAGACTAAGCTTGGGAGGTGGTAGTGGAGAGAGAAGTTGTACAGTACAGCACTGTTTGTCCCAAATGTTTACAGTAGTTAAGGAGGTAAGGAGAAATGCAAAGCAAGAGAATCGTAGCGTATGTGGTGTTTTTTGTAGGGTTGATGCTGGTGTTTTCATCGTTGATAACGGTTGCCCAGGCTCCCGATCGTGCAACGAAAGAGGCGAATAGTACAACGCTAGTCATCGCGATCGATCAGGACCCCCAGAATCTCAACACGATAACCACTAGTTGGGGTGGGGAGATGAACAGGGATATCTGTGATACCCTGGTCAGTCGTGATTATCAATTGACCTATCAAGACGGGATTGCCGAATCGTGGGATGTCAGTTCGGATGGTCTTGAATGGATCTTTCGCCTTAAAGATGGGGTTACATTCCATGACGGTACACCCTGCGATGCCGAAGCGATTGCCTGGAACATCGAGACGATGCGTGACACCGGCGCGTCGGCATACCTTTACTCAGCGGTTGAAGATGCAGTTGCCGTAGATCCTCTCACGGTAAAACTCATCCTGAAGAACCCTTTCCCAAACCTGCTCTACAACATGAGCAGCAGCGGCTTCGCTAGCATCATCAGCCCAACCGCTTTTGAAAAGTACGGTGAAGACTACGGCGTAAAAGCAGCTGTAGGCACAGGACCTTACATGTTCGTGGAATGGGTCAAGGGAGATCACGTTACGCTCAAGCGTAATCCGGATTACAGTTGGGGACCTTCCTGGATGGAGAACCAGGGACCTGCCTATTTCGAGACCGTAATCTACAAAGTGGTCCCAGAAGCCGTGACAAAGGCAATGCTCATCCAAGCGGGTGAAGTAGACGTGGTGTACTACGTGTCCCCCGCAATCGTGAGCACATTGCAGGCAGACTCTAATGTGGAGGTCATCCTATCTCCCGAAAGACGCCTGGTTTACATGGGGATGAACGTCACCAAGGCCCCGTTCGACGATGTCCGAGTGCGTCAGGCAATGTGTTACATTGTCGATCGGGAGGCGATCGTCGAGAACGTGTTGGGTGGCATTGGGATGCCCGCCTATAACTACCTGGCTCCGATTGTCGAACCACAAATCGAAAGCCCTTACACGTACGACATGGATAAGGCCCGCGAGTTGCTAGCGGAAGCTGGGTGGACCGACGAGGATGATGATGACATCATCGAGAAAGATGGCAAGGAATTCAGGGTGACGCTGTGGACGGACACCATTACTGAGCGAGTGCAAATCGCAACCGTCCTCCAAAACCAGATGGCAGAACTTGGCATCAAGGCGGCGATTCAGCAGTTCGATTCCGCAGCGTACGGGGACATGTTCAAAACCGGCAACCAGCAGGCGTTCATGCGGTTGTACGGCTGGGACAATGCAGACATCCTGGAGTGGTTCTTCAACTCCACGCGAATCGATAGAGGAGTCAACAAAACAAGAACGAACGAGCCTTTGCTCGACTTCATGTTCAAGAAAGCAGAATCAATGCCAACCTCGGAAGAACGCCTCTCTGTCTACCGTCTACTTCACGAGTACCTGCTTGAGAGAGCCCCCTGGGTGCCCGTTTATTACCCCCAACAGGTAAGGGCTCGTGGAAGCGATCTGGCTGGATACAACGCGACGCTAGACCACATCTGGTTATTGGATCTTTATCGAAAATAGTAATTGGTTGGGGTGACAACCTTAATCTGAGAGTTGTCACCCTCTCTTTTGTTATTGAGGTTGGACAAGACTGGATGGCTTGATGATCTAGGGTGCTTCTAGAACAACGAAAAGAAGGGATGCCCTCTTGAGTATCATCCAATATATCATCCGACGAATTCTCCTAATCATTCCTGTGCTAGTAGGAGTCACCGTGCTCGTCTTCGGCATTCT
This sequence comes from Candidatus Bipolaricaulota bacterium, assembly GCA_030670905.1. GTDB lineage: Bacteria > Bipolaricaulota > Bipolaricaulia > UBA7950 > UBA9294 > JAUVYF01. The sequence continues at coordinate 5,110 of DAOVAR010000003.1, read as the reverse complement.
CCATCTGGTCCCCGGAGATCCTGTACGGCTGATGCTTGGCGAGATGACCACCGAGGAGGCCTATGTTCGGACGCGAGAGCGACTAGGATTAGATAGGCCGCTCTACGTCCAGTATTTCTCATTCCTTGGAAGGATCTGTCGGTTCGATTTCGGGCGATCCCTGATTCTGAGGGAAGACGTCGCCAAGCTTCTCGCAGCCAAGCTGCCCAACACACTGAGCCTAACAGCAAGCGGCCTCATCCTTTCCTACGCCATTGGAATCGTCTTCGGAGTCCTTGCCGCAGTTCGACGGAACACAATCATTGACTATTCGAGCATGGGATTGGCGATTATTGGTGTCTCTGTTCCCCAGTTCTGGCTCGGGTTTCTCCTGATCATGCTGTTTGCCGTCAAGCTCCATTGGCTTCCCATTGCTGGATATGGCACGTTTAGGCACTTGGTCTTACCTGTGGTGACCCTTAGTCTCGGAGGTGCAGCGGACGTAGCTCGGATGACCCGATCTAGCCTACTGGAGGTCGTGAGACAGGACTATGTCCAAACGGCCCGAGCTAAAGGATTGCGGGAGAGAAAAGTTATCTTTAAGCATGGTCTACGGAATGCTTTAATCCCGATCATTACCCTGTTGGGACTCAAAATTGGCTGGCTTTTTGGTGGCGCGGTGATTATTGAAATCGTCTTCTTGCGACCTGGCCTCGGCCGGATGCTGATCGATGCGATCTATATGCGAGATTTCCCTGTGGTGCAAGGAGTTACTCTCATCTTGGCAACAACCGTGATCCTTGGAAACATGCTGGCAGATGTGCTCTATGCCGTGGTGAATCCACGTGTGCAGTACTGAGACCGGAGGGAGGGGCAACTGATGATTCGGGAGGTCTTACACCGACTTCTCAGGAGTCGGAACGCGGTAATTGGATTGCTTATCGTACTGGCGTTCCTATTGATGGCGCTCCTAGCTCCTGTCTTAGCACCACAGCGGGCTGAGACGCAGTCGCTCATAGACGCGTTGAAGACGCCCAATCGCGCGTACCCACTTGGAACCGACGAGTTTGGTCGATGCGTGCTAAGTCGAGTCATCTACGGAGCACGCGTCTCCTTGCGAATTGCCCTCCTTGGTTCCGCGATTGCCCTTGGGATCGGCGTCTTCTTGGGCGCCATCGCGGGCTACCACGGAGGAATCGTCGATTACGTGGTTCAAGCGCTGGTGGACATTAGTTGGGCGTTCCCAACAATTCTGCTCGCATTGGCGATCATATTCATCCTCGGTCCAGGACTTCAGAGTATTATGATCGCAGTTGGGTTGGTCTATTGGGGTGCCTATGCGCGGCTAACGCGAGGCCAGTTTCTTGTGCTCCGGGAGGAGGAGTATGTACAAGCGGCGCGTGCCTCAGGTGCAAGCGCATTCCGCATTGTCATTCGTCATCTCCTTCCGAATAGCCTTGCCCCGTTGATCGTGCAGCTCTCACTTGGAATAGGGCGAATCATTCTTATTGAAGCCTCCCTGAGTTTCCTTGGTTTGGGTGCACAGCCGCCCATACCAAGCTGGGGAGCGATGCTAAGCAACGGACGATTGTACTTGATGACGGCATGGTGGCTGACTGTCTTTCCCGGAGTCGCAATCATGATTGTCGTGCTGGGTTTCAACCTAGTCGGAGATGGCTTGCGGGACGCGCTTGACCCGCGACTGCGCCGCGTCTAGGTATAGGGAGGACCGATGTTTGAGTTGGTGATTCGAAACGGCACGGTGCTGGACGGCACAGAGAAACCGGCAGTGCGCGCCGACGTGGCCATTGATCGGCAGACGATTCAATTTGTAGGGCAAAGGAACACCATTGTAGCTGCGCGAGAGATCAATGCGAGTGGGCTGATTGTCGCTCCGGGATTTATCGACATGCACTCCCATTCCGATCTTACCCTGTTGGTCCAACCAGATGCGCAGAGCAAGATAAGGCAAGGCGTTACGACGGAGGTTGTTGGTAACTGTGGAGTCTCTTGCGCGCCGGTGAGAGTACAGTATAGGGAAGCGTTGCTCCGTCAATTTGAGGCCAACAACTTCGCAATGACGGTATCCGAAAAGGCGGTGTGGAAGTGGCCCTCTCAAATGAACTACATGTGCGAACTAGTGGAGAAAGGTATCTCATCTAACCTGATTTCCTTGGTTGGGGGTGTCCCCTTGCGCGTTGCGTCAGCCGGCATGAAGGAGCACTTGGAGCCTCAGGAGCTCGATGTCATCAAGAGCTTGCTGCAAGAGGAGCTTTGTCAGGGTGCTTGGGGAATGTCCAGTGGACTGTATTACATCCCAGGATCTCATTTTACGCACGCCGAACTCGTCATATTATGCAAGGTTATCAAAGAACACGGGGCAATGTGGGCAGTACACATGAGGGATGAAGGGCAAGGCCTGTTTGATGCGGTAAACGAGGTCATAAGCATTGCGAATGAGAGTGGCGTCTCCCTGCAAATCTCCCACCTCAAGTTGGAAGGAAAGACTAATTGGGGGCGGGCCGAGGAACTGCTTGCTATGCTGCACGATGCGCGTGCCAATGGGGTGCACGTCAACTGGGATCAATACCCCTACACGGCTTACTGTTCGGGGCTTATTGATGTAATTCCGCCTTCTCTACGTGGCAGCGAGCTTGATTCCTTTCTGAAGGATCTAGGCAGTAAGAAAGTTAGAGAATCATTGAAAGAATACATGCTGCATGGGGTCGGTTCTTGGCATTCTCCGTTGGAAGAAGTGGAGTGGAAGGGAATGATGATTGCTGAGGTTAAACATGACAAAGAGTTGGTGGGAAAGACACTAAAGGAGATCGCTAAGGAGAATAAGACGGATCCATTGGAAGCAATCCTTGATCTTCTTAGATCTCAGGAGGCCTGTGTGAAGGTAGTCGTGCACGCGATGTCAGAAAACGACGTTGAGGTCATCATGAAAGACCCCGCTACGATGATCTCTTCCGATGGGAAGGCAGTCTCACCATGGGGAAGGTACGCAGAGATGCATCCACACCCCAGATATTATGGAGCATTCCCGCGAGTCCTGGGGCAGTACGTGAGGGAAAACAAAGCTCTGGATCTGCCCGAGGCAGTTCGTAAGATGACGAGTCTTCCGGCAAGCAAGCTTGGGTTGAGGGATCGTGGAGTATTAAAACCGGGGAATGCTGCAGATATCGTCATCTTCGATCGTGGAAAAATCAGTGATAGAGCCACTTTTGACAACCCCCATCAGTTTGCTTGTGGGATTGAGTATGTGATCGTGAACGGAAAAGTAGTGATTGGGGAAGGCAAACATACAGGAACCTACCCTGGAAGGCTTCTCACACATGATGGCTGAAGTTGGACGCACCAAAGCCGGAATGCAGCTGGAGGTGCTGTAAGTATGTGCATAGAAGAGTATAGTGACTTCATTACTGAACTGGAGTTCAGTGACCTACCCGCTCAGGTTATCAAGAAAGCAAAATGCACACTGCTTGATCTTCTTGCGGCCGCGCTGGCTGGGTTCAGTAAAGGGCATATAGGACATATCGTACTTGATTTCCTTAGGAGTAAAAAGGGAATAAGAGAAAGCACAGTTATAGGAAGCGGCGATAGACTTGCTTGTGATGATGCTGCTTTGGCTAATGGCGTCTTTGCTCACTCTGTCGAGCTTGACGATGGGTATCGATATGGAACCTTGCATCCATCCGTTTCTGTAGTTCCGGCAGCTCTTGCAGTGGGAGAAAAATTGCGAGTAAATGGGGAAGAGCTCTTGACTGCGATAGTTGTTGGCTACGAGATCCTTTTGCGTATTGGAGCTTCGATAAATAAAGAAAACTCACATTTGCTAAGAGGGTTTCACACGACGAGCACGTGCGGACCTTTTGGTGCTGCCGCTGCGACTGCCAAGCTTCTGGGCTTGAATGCTCAAGAGACGATCTATGCCCTTTCAATTGCTGGTCTACAAGGCGCCGGTTTGCAGGAAATGCTCTCGGAGAATCCTATGATAAAGCCATTTCAGGCGGGAAAGGCTTCTCAAAGCGGAGTGATAGCGGGCTTCCTTGCCCAATTCGGGGCAAAAGGACCCAAGACAATCCTCTCTGGTAAGAGAGGATTTCTAAGGGCAATGTGCGATTCTTACGACCCTGCGATCCTTACGGACGGCCTGGGTGAAAAGTACAAGATACTGGAAACATACACAAAACCCTATCCCACTTGCCGACATGTCCATCCGTCGATAGATTTGGCGTTGAGACTGCGGAGCGAACATTCGGTTGACTATAGAGAGATCGAAAAGATAGAGATAGATACTTATTCGGTGGCAATCGGAGAAACAGGGGCAATTACATGTCCGGGGGACGAGGAAGAGGCAAAATTTTCTATTCCTTATGCTGTTGCAGTTACATTTAGAACCGGTAAAGCCTCTATTGAATGCTTTGAGTCTCCATGGATTCGGGATCCTGAGGTTCTGGCTTTGGCACGAACCGTAAGGCTTAGCCTTTCTGAGGCTTTTGAAGAGGCGTACCCGAAAAGCCGCGGTGCAGAAATGGTGGTCTACCTGCGCAATGGCAAGGAGGTAAAGGAAAGGACAGATCTCCCAAAGGGAGAACCAGAGACGGAGCTTTCTTGGAGCGAGATCAAGGCAAAGTTCACTGAGTGCTCGAAGGAGGTCTTGTCGTCGCGTAGTAGGATACACGTATGCAGACTAGTTGAAAGTCTAGAGTTATTGACTAACTCAGATGTTGTGCCTGGGATGCTGAAATCTCTATCTGCGAGCATGGATACACAGGGAACGAGACAAAGCCCTTTGGATGAGAGAAAGAGGGCAAGCTGACGAATAGCGAACCAATCCCGAGGAGGGAAGCAAATGCCAGATACTCGTTTCATTGTTCAGCCGGATCGGATCTCGATCATCGGGGAGACGATTGACAGACTTATTACAGCAGACATAGCACAACGCGACGTTGTCACAGAACTGTACAGATTAGCACGTGAGAAGTTCGATACACCCCTTTCAATGAATGCAGCTAGACTCTTGCATGAATCCGTCAACAGCGGAGATGTCGTCTTTATCGTAACCGGCTGGCCAAATCGTCCGCGACTTTCACCAGAGATAGCTGAAAGTGATGGACCTGCGGGC
>DAOVAR010000057.1 GCA_030670905.1 Candidatus Bipolaricaulota bacterium | reverse complement strand
ATTTTCTATATACCATTCTCTGCCTCCTTAAGTTTACTGACCTTGTGATTCATATCGATGGACCTTTCTTTAGATTGAGTGACCACCTCCTCGCGCCTAAATATCCTATGTCAGTACTTAGACTGAAGCGAAACAAAGCATAGCATATCTAGCGCTTGGAATGCAAGTTTCAAGCCGCTGAGCATCAGAAGTTGCCCATCTGTGTTTTGGCATGCTGGTTTTTTTTCGGCGTTCTTACTGAAAGATATCAATATCGGTCGAGGAGGAGCAATCTCTTGTTCCTATGGTCTAATCTTTGTGGAGGATGCTTCGCGCAATAACCCGCTGCCATTGGGTATGCAAATGGGCAGAAACTTGTATCTCATCTGAAATTTAGGTAATCTATCAATCATAACTTGTCTAAGGAATAGATATCCTTCATGGAAAAGGTTGAGCGTACTTTCATAGAAGAGGAGATGGAAAAGTCCTATATGAATTACGCGATGAGCGTAATTCGCGGGAGGGCCATCCCTGATGTGCGCGATGGATTGAAGCCGGTACAGCGACGGATCCTTTATGGGCTCCATGAACTCGGCCTCAGCCCTGGCAAACCACATAAGAAGTCGGCGCGTATCGTCGGAGAGGTGATGGGAAAGTTCCATCCTCATGGTGACGTTGCTATCTATGACACCATGGTAAACATGGCTCAGCCCTTCTCTTATCGCTATCCATTGGTTGATGGACAGGGAAACTTTGGCTCAATCGATGGAGACTCATCAGCAGCGATGCGTTACACGGAGGCACGTTTCACGCCAATTGCCACCGAATTTCTGAAGGAACTGGAAGAAGAAACGGTTGATTGGATACCGAACTTTGACGAGTCGCTAGATGAGCCAGTTGTCCTCCCAGCAATGGTTCCTAACCTGCTGATGAACGGAGCTTGGGGAATCTCCGTTGGAATGACCACGCAGATCCCTCCTCATAATCTGGCAGATCTCATCGACGGGATTATCTATCTAATGGATAATCCACACGCAACGGTGAAAGAGCTCCTTACCCATATCCCAGGCCCCGACTTCCCTACAGGGGGGGTTATCATGGGGAGACAGGGGATAGAGGAAATGTATCGTACTGGGCAAGGAAAGATGACTTTGCGCGGGAAGGCAACGATAGAAGATGGCAGAATCGTCATTAGCGAAATCCCTTATCAAGTGAGGAAATCAGCCATTGTGGAGTCTATTGCCAACAAGGTGCGAGCGGGAGATATTGAAGGAATAGCCGATCTACGAGACGAATCAGATCGTGACGGGTTGCGAGTAGTTGTAGAAACAAAACGGTCGGCTAACGCAGAAGTTGTGCTGAATCAAATCTATAAGTACACGCAACTTGAGCGTACTTATGCGGCTTTCTTCTTGGTTATTCTTGATGGAAACCCCCGCACTCTTTCACTAAAAGAGATCCTAAACTGCTTTATTGACTTTCGTCGCGAGGTAGTACGTCGAAGAACTACCTACCGTATGGAGGTAGCACGCAAGCGAGCACATATCCTAAGTGGGTACCGTATTGCCCTTGATAGTATCGAACGCGTAATCGCGATCATACGTGCCGCAAAAGATGCCGGGGCTGCCGCTGTGAATCTGAAAGAGGAGCTTGCTCTATCTGATGCGCAGACCGATGCCATCTTGAGGATGCGCCTTTCTCAGTTGACCGCGCTTGAAGGGGAAAAGATTGACGCTGAGCATAAGGAGAGGGTTGCGGCGGTTGCTGAGTATGAGAAGATCCTGGCGAGTGATGTGTTGTTGGATGAGACAATCAAAAGCGAGCTGCAAGAGATTGCTGAACGTCATGTTGATGAAAGGCGTACACTGATCACGGATGAGGAAGGCAATATTGACTTCCTCAGCCTTATTCCTGATTATGAATTAATGGTGAGTGTAACCAAGCGCGGCTATGCTAACGCCCCGCGTGAGTTGGAGTTCAAGAGCCAGGGGCGTGGCGGTAAAGGTGTTATTGGACAGCGGACTAAGGAAGAAGATTACATCTGTTGTACTGCTATTGCCAATGCTCGTGACGATCTCCTTGTGTTCAGCGATCATAGCCGCGTTTGTAAGACACAGGGGTACAAACTACCCTCGTCAGGGCGTAGCGCCTCTGGCAAGAACCTGCGCGGATTAATCGCGCTTGGAGAAGATGAAAAAGTCTGCGCGATTCTCCCTGTAAGAGACTTCTCGAAGGTTGAAAATCACCTTTGTTTGATGGCTACTGCCAAGGGGATTGTTAACAGGAATCGGCTGAGTGATTACTCTAATGCACATCCTGGCGGGATTATCGCTCTAAATGCTGCTCCCGATGATCGCTTAGTTTATGTAACCGGCACAATGGGCAGTGGTGAATTAATCCTTGCAACGCACCATGGTAAGACGATCCGCTTCTCTGAACAAGATGTTCGACTGACCAGGCGCCCCTCTCATGGAGTAATTGGAATCAGGCTTGATGTTGACGATTGGGTAATTGGGATGAGTGGCATTGACCGTGATATTACTATGGATAAGAAGTTGCTGATGGTAACTGAGCGCGGTTATGGTAAGCGTGTTTCACTTGTTGATTTCCCGCTTCAGGGACGCGGAGGAAAAGGTGTTCTCGGAATTAGGATCGACCGTGACTCGGGGCCGTTGGTATCAACTGGAATTGTCAGCGCTCAGGATGAGATTATCATCATCACCGAGCAGAAGGTTATTCGCATTATTGCGGGTGAGATAAATACCTATGGCCGCTACGCTCGCGGTGTACGTTTGATCAATTTGGCCGAAGATGACCGCATTCTCTCCGTAGTAAGAACCTAAGAGGTCTATGTGAGAGCAGTTGAGAAAGAGCTGGCTAGGATCGAGTCTGGCGTAAGTGACCTTATTCCACGCGATGGCTTGATCCGCAAACTTGAACGTTCAGTGAAAACAAAGAACCCACTGCGTGTCAAGTTGGGAATCGATCCTTCCGCCCCACATCTTACCTTGGGGCATTCCGTGCCCCTTCGCAAGATGCGCTTATTTCAAGACCTTGGGCATATCGGAGTGCTAGTGGTGGGTGACTTTACGCGACTTATTGGTGATCCATCCGGTCAATGCTCCACGCGCGCGTTAATGAGCGCAGAAGAGATCAATCGCAATATGGCTACCTATCAGGAGCAAGCGTTCAAGATCCTTGACCCGAAAAGGACCGAGATCCGCTACAACTCAGAGTGGTTAGGAAAGCTTGGCTTTGCTGACGTGATCGCTCTCAGTTCTAAGTATACCGTTGCGCGCATGCTCGAACGAGATGACTTTTCGAAACGATTCTCCGCCAATCGGCCGATCAGTATTTTGGAGTTCCTCTATCCGCTCGCGCAGGCGTATGATTCAGTAGCGATTCATGCTGATATTGAGCTTGGTGGGAACGACCAGCGATTCAATCTGTTGCTCGGACGAGATATCCAGCGCGAATATGGCCAGGAACCACAAGTGATCCTTACGGTCCCCTTGCTTATTGGGATCGATGGGGTAAGAAGCATGAGTCAGACCGCGGGGAATTACGTAGGAGTTAGTGAGAGACCGGGTGAAATGTTTGGGAAGTTATTGGCAATTCCAGATGAGCTAGTTCAAGATTACTTCTTCTATCTGACGGATGTTTCTTACGAAACCGTGGCTAGCCTTTCCCCGCGTGATGCCAAACGTAAACTAGCATCGGAGATTGTCGTCATGTATCACGGAGAAGAGGCTGCCATTCGCGCGCAGGATGAGTTCGACCGGGTACACATTAGACATGAACGTCCTAGCGAAGTTTCCAAAGTTGTGATTGATCGCTCACTAGTGAAAGAAGATGGCTTGATCTGGGTTGTTGATCTCTTGCAGGCATCAGGAATGGTTACTAGCCGGGCCGAGGCAAAACGGCTGATTACACAGGGTGGAGTGCGGATTAACGACAAGCGAGTGGCAACGGCCGATCTTGACCTGTTGTTTGAGCCTCCACTGCTAATTCAGATAGGGAAGCGCTCATTTGCTGAAGCCGTATAAAGAGGAAGCTATCAGCAATTAGCTTTCAGCCATCAGCAGTCCCCCATCAGTAATAGCTCCTCACGCTCCAGATCAGGTAAGGCGAAGCTATCTTGCGCTTGCCATGAAGGCCTGGTTTCGACTGACGACAAATCACGGACGGCTAACATCTCCCCTGTACGCCGCTGTTTTCTTAATGATGTGCCGTGGACATTTCTCGATTGCCGCTGTCGCTATCAGGCAACATTCTTTGTCAAAAGCAGGCAGATCCTTTATCTCATCCCAGGTAACCTCGCCGTCTTGAGAAACCTTGACGCAGATCTTGCAGTGAATGCATCCGTCCGGACAGCGGTTTCGTCCCACTACATCTCGTGCCGCCTGGTAGTTGCAGCCTAGATACTGTGGCATATTTGCTGGCATGAGCTCGATTAGGTCCTGGGGGCAAGCACTAACACACAAGCCGCACCCAATACACGTTTCCCAATCAATGATGGCAATTTTCCTCTCATTGTTGATCGAGATTGCTCCAGCCGGACAAACTGCAACGCAGTCTCCTAGCCCGAGACAGCCGTAGGGGCACTCTTTGTGGCCAGAGGCGACTTGCGCGGCGCCTTGGCAAGTATTGATCCCTCTGTAATCCGCAAGTGCTTCTGATTCTCCAGTGCAGTGTACCACCGCTTTCTTGCCAACCTTGTTGTTGGCCTTCAACTCCAGGTAATCCTCAAGCTTGCGCATTCCCTCTTCATCCGAGGCAAGCGTTGGACAAGGACGATTCACGAACAGTTGCTCGTCCTTAGCTACTGCCTGCGCGTAGGCAAAACAGCCGGGATGACCGCAGGCGCCACAGTCAGCACCCGGCAAGAACTCCTTGATCCTGGCCACTTCTTCTAGCGACTTATCCTCCTTGGGCAAGAACTTGCTTGCCAGGAAGATCACCGCTCCGGCAACGAAGCCGACCAGGGTTAACAGTCCTATTGAGATCATCGTTTGCGCGCTCATCAGATTATTCCTCTAAATGCCAAGAAGCAGAGACCTAGGAACATGGCAGTGATGAACGCGATTGGTGTTCCCTTAAATGCAAGAGGAGGGTCTGCCATATCTAAACGTTCCCTAATCCCGGACATAATGATAAGTACCAGAGTAAACCCTGCCCCTGCTCCGAGTGCGGCAATGATTGATTCGGAGAAGGTGTAGGCCTGGTCGATATTCATAAATGTAATTCCTAGTACCGCGCAGTTGGTGGTGATAAGAGGCAGATAGATTCCAAGCGCGTTGTACAAGGTGAGATTAGTACGCTTGATCGTCAGTTCGATGATCTGAACAAGGGATGCGATAACCAGGATAAAGATTACCGTTCGCATGAATTGCGCGCCGTAAGGTATGAGGAGGAAATGAAAGATCGGCCAGGTAACGGCAGACGCGACAACTATCACTAACAGTACAGCGACCCCCATACTGAGCGCGCTCCCCAGCTTCTTGGAAACCCCGAAGAAAGGACACAGCCCCAAGAACTTCACTAGCACCAAATTGTTCACCAGAGCCATGCCGAAGAAGATGGCGATAAGATTACTCACCCGCGCTCACCCCCATCCATCTGAACAGGGCCAGTAAGACGCCGATAACAAAGAATGCTCCCATCGGCAGCAGAAAGATTGCTGCAGGGTTATCTCCCAGGCCGGGCACAGTGAATAAATGACGGCCAAACAGGTCAAGCTTCCCGGTTCCAAGTAGCTGTCTGATCAGCGAGATAAGGATCATTGCCCAAGCAAAACCAATTCCAATTCCCAGAGCGTCGGCGA
>DAOVAR010000034.1 GCA_030670905.1 Candidatus Bipolaricaulota bacterium | reverse complement strand
TCGTCGTTGCTAAGAAGTGTGTGATTGGCACTTTAAGAGCCTCACAGATCGAGTGAAGTGATGGGATCGAAGGCGAAGAGAGCCCACGTTCAACCTGGGGGAGGAAACTGATCGAACCCCCACAGCGCGAGGAGAGTTCCTCTAGGGTCCATCCTTTGCACTGTCGCAAGACGCGCACTCCTTGACCCACTTTGTGATCGTCAGCCATAGTTTTTAGCATAGCGGAAAAATTTCACTTTGCAAGTATCTGGTAGCAACAACTTCCACATCCCACGAAAGGGCAAACTCTAAGAATGTGCAACTAGGATGGGGCTTACACCAAATCCGCGCCCTGGTAACCCATCCGCTCATTTGCCTCGAAGCGCAGATCGTGGAGATAATTGAGGCAAGTGGGTTGAAGAATAGCTCGTATAGGCATCTGTTCGGCTTGGGTTACTGAGCGGGTAAAATACTAATATGGCGTGGATTACTGATTACTCCTTTGGCGCTGTCAAGGTTGCTGGGCGTACTCACTCGCGGGATTTAGTCGTCTGTGGCGAGCAGGTTCTGTCACCGTGGGAGCTCAAGGAAGGACATCGCCTCTTCCTTGAAGATCTTTCCTGGACACTTGCCCTTCAGCCAAGGGTTATGATCGTGGGAACGGGGGCTTTCGGAAGGCTACATATTTCGAAAGAAGTAGTGAAATGTATAGATGAGATGAGGATTAGTTTGCATGGATTCAAGAGCAGAACGGCGATAAATGACAATAATGAGACCATTGATCAAGAAGAAGATATTATTGCCTGCTTGTGTCTTTCCTGTTAAGCTGTGCTCATTACCTTGTGGCTTCATAGCATTTTGCGAAAAGCGGTTACACTCTTGCGAAACAGATTGGAGGAGGAAGGATGAACAAGGAGCGGCTGGAGTTTCTGCGTCGATGTATGGAAACTGTTTGCCCATCCGGTTTTGAAGAAGAGATGTCCTGCGTATGGCGTACGGAGGCTGATCGGTTTGCCGATCGCACTTGGGTTGACATACACGGCAATTCGTTTGCCGTCATAAACGAGGGTGGAATTCCTCGAGTAATGCTGGCTGGGCACGCCGATGAGATTGGACTGATGGTTACTTACATCGACAAAGATGGGTTCCTTTCATTTACCGGCATCGGTGGTTGGGATACTCAGATCCTCCTCGGGCAACGCGCATGGATTCAAGGAAAGAAAGGACCTATCCTTGGGGTAATTGGTCGCAAACCAATCCATCTGCTTGATGAAGAACAGCGGAAGAAGCCAGTAAAGGTCGAGGACCTATGGATAGATATCGGAGCAAAGAACAAGGATGAAGCAGCCTCACTCGTAGAGATTGGCGACCCCGCTGTACTTGATTACGGGTTTGCGAAATTACGTAACAGTCTCGTTGTTGGGCGTGGCTTCGATGATCGTGTAGGGGCGTTTGTCGTTCTAGAAGCGGCGCGCTTGCTGTCAGCGATGAAACCTAAGGCCGCGGTATACGCAGTAGCAACCGTCCAAGAGGAGGTTGGCCTACGTGGAGCGCGGACCAGCGCTTTCGGGATTGACCCCCAAGTGGGAATTGCTGTCGACGTCTGTGACGCGACCGATTCCCCTGGACTAAGCTCCGAAAAGAAGAAACTTGGAGATCTATCAATGGGCAAGGGCCCAGTTATTGCTCGTGGACCGAATATCAATCCAGCTTTGTTTAAGCTGTTTGTGGAAACAGCCAAGAAAGAAAACATCTCTTGCCAAATTGAAGGCGTGCCACGCGGTACCGGGACCGACGCTAATGCAATCCAGCTTACTCGCGCTGGTGTGGCTACAGGGCTGATTTCCGTTCCTAATCGCTATATGCATTCTCCATGCGAGATTGTGCATACAGGCGATCTGGAGAATAGCGCCAAGCTGATCGCTCACGTAGTAGCGAAGCTTGATGAGGAGACCAACTTTATACCCCATAGCTCCTCGTTCTCACCCGGTTGATTTGAACTGTTAGTAGGTGTATAGTAATTCTATCAGGGGAGCTCATATTTCTGGGCTGAGAGGAGGTTTAACCTCGACCCTTGGAACCTGATCTGGGTAATGCCAGCGGAGGGACATCTTGTGTATCCCACGCAACTAAGACCAAGGTTCGGGTCGGTCTTCATGCGCGAAACAGAGATTCTAGAGATCATCCGCAGCCGGATCTCTTCTGCAGGTGATGACGCAGCAATCATCCCGTTTGACAACTCGCATCTCATATTGACTACGGATATGCTTCATCGCACAAGCGACTTCCCGGCTGGAGTAAGCCCGATCGCAATCGGTTGGCGTAGCGTTGCTGTCTCCCTTTCTGATCTGGCAGCAATGGGAGCTACACCATTGGGAGTTCTGCTCGCTTTGGGTGATCCCGAGCTAGAAGAAGGATTCGTTACCGGAGTGCTGGAAGGCGCGATGGCTTGTTGTAGTTCGGTAGGGACCAGACTTATTGGGGGAGATATCGATCGCCATCAAGAGTTGACCCTGGTAAGTACGGGAATCGGCGAAGCCAAACAGCCAATTCGCCGAGCCGGCGCGCATACTGGTGAATTTGTCTGTGTCACCGGTGAGCTTGGTCGTACTCAGGCAGCTCTCGCTCTGTATGCAAAGGGAGAGACTAAGCAAGCGGACACGCTCTTCCAGTTCTCTCCTCGTGTTAATTGGGGAAGAAACCTCGTCGGCATTGCTACTAGCATGATCGACATCTCTGATGGCCTCGCTCATTCGTTGCATCTACTGGCAAAAGAAGGAAGTGTCGGATTTGCAATTGATGAGAAGAGACTCCCATTTCTTTCGGAGATGGATCAGCTCTTCCTTCCCCTCGAGCGCTCAGAAAGGATCATCTTCGGCGGAGAGGACTACGAGCTCTTGTTCACACTGCCTCAACACTTGTTAAGAAATGATAACAGCCGCCCTTGCTACACTGTTATTGGGCGGGTGACTGAGACAGAGGTTCTGTTGGGCGGCCGTAGGCTTCCCGATAAAGGGTACGAACACTGAATAGGGGGTGGATCATGTTCAACAAATTAGTAGTTCTGTTTGTGGTTGCTTTGTTGGCATTGGCGGTTATTGGCACAGGCAAGGAGCAGCTCGTTGTCTACACCTATGAGAGCTTTGTGTCGTGGGGTCCGGCCGCCGTTTTGGAGGAGGTATTCGAAGCCCAATATGACTGCGATCTGCAATTTGTAACTGCGGGAGGAGCTAAGGCAACACTCTCTCGTCTTCTTGCCGAGCGTGACGTTTCGGCGACGAATGCCGATCTATTCATGGCTGAAGTAAACGAAATCCCGCGGATTGTGAAGTATGACCTATTCCTCCCACTAACCAAGGATGATATTCCTAATCTTGCATTTGTTCCCGAGGAACTTCTCTTCGATCCCAGTGTGGGATTTGTGCCTTATGAATATGGGTATATCAGCCTTACCTATGACTCACAGGTCCTAAGCGAGGACGAGCTTCCTCAGTCACTTGACCAATTGGCCGATCCCCGTTACGCGCGGATGCTTGTGTGTGAGGATCCACGTACTTCGTCCACTGGATTCTCGTTCCTGCTGTGGACCATCGCTGAGTTTGGCGAGGAAAAGTATCTTGACTTTTGGCGATCGATCGATCGAACACTTCTTACTATCACAAGGGGCTGGACCGAGGCGTGGACTATGCTAAGCCATGGAGAGGCCCCACTCATTGTAAGTTTCTCCACGGATACCGCTTACGGGGCGATGTACGAAGATTCAATTGACTACCGCGCGTTTGCCCCGGGAGGACAAGGATACCGTACAGTATTTGGCATAGGAATCGTTAAGGAAACAGACCAGCCTGAATTAGCGAAGGCGTTCATTGATTTGCTGTTATCCAAAGAGATTCAAGAGCAACTTCCTAGGACAGAGATCATGATACCCGCCAACCTACAGGCAGAGCTCCCGCCAGAGTACGATGAATACCTCATTATTCCTGAGGATCCATTGATGCTTCCGCTTGACTTGGTGGGGGACCGAATGGATACCTGGCTGCATGACTGGGAGCGGGCGATCGTGGGCAAGTGAAGAAGGGTGGGTTTCTCGTCTTTATTGGATTGCTTGCCTTTCTAGGGTTGGTTTTCTATCAGCCACTGTTCTCTGTCTTACGGCGGGGATTGACCGAGGGGGGAAGGTGGAGCCTCTCTCCCTTAGCGACCATACTGACTGATAGTTATTTCGTTCATATCATCGTCTTTTCTCTTAAGCAAGCCGCTTTAAGTACCTTGCTTAGCTTAGGAATCGGACTCCCTGGCGCGTATCTTCTTACTCGCTACAGCTTTCCTGGCAAATCAGCGATTCGCTCCTTAACTGTTGTCCCATTTGTTCTGCCCGCCGTTGTTGTTGCCTTGGGGTTTATTCTCTTTTTCGGAGAAAGCGGTTGGCTGAACCAGTGGCTAATGTCAGTGTTTCATTTGCCAAGTCCACCGCTTCACATTCTGTACTCTCTAACGGGGATCGTCCTTGCTCATGCGTTTTACAATGCCCCCATTGTGATGCGACTGGTGAACGCTTCCTGGGAAGGAATCGATCCTGAAATTGAGGAAGCTGCGGCATCCCTTGGCGCTGGAGGCCTACGACGTTTTGTCGGGATCACTATTCCACTTCTCACTCCCGCTTTACTGAGCAGTGCTGCCCTTGTGTTCATCTTCAGCTTTCTTTCCTTTCCCATCGTGCTTGCTTTGGGCGGAGCACGTTATGCGACGATTGAGGTAGGAATCTACACCCTTATTCGCACTTTGCTTGACTACAAATTGGGGTCGGCGCTGATCCTTGTTGAGACCGCTCTATCGTTAAGCCTTACCTATGTTTACCTTAAGGCAGAAGGGGGTTTTGCCACATTGACTCAGGGCTCACGGAGAGTAGCGACCTGTCCGTTGTTTTCTCGGAAAGCGAGTATGTGTAAGATGGTTATCGCTGCATACATTATCATTGCTGCCGTTTTCTTTCTTGGACCGATTAGCTCTGTTCTTGTTGATTCTTTACGGGTTCGCGGGCAGTGGTCCGTGGAGAGCTATCGGCAGATATTTGCACTGGGCTACAACCCCTTCCTGGGAGTCTCTCCGTTGCGCACGATACTGAATAGCTTGTTCATTGCTGGAATTTCGACCGCGATCTCTCTGCCGGTGGGCATAATCATCGCAATGTTTGCTGTTCGCAGTCACCTGCCAGGCCGTCGCTTGCTAGAAGCTATTCTGATGGCTCCACTAGCTGTTTCATCAGTGGCAATTGGGTTTGCCGTGTTGTATGGTTTGGGCGGAGCCCCACTACATGTGAGAGGAACGCTGATCGCAATTGCGTTAGCGCATGCTATCCTTACTTACCCATTTGTTGTACGCGTGATTCGGCCTGTTCTCGAAGGACTTGACCAGTCATTAGTAGAGGCAGCAAGGTCACTTGGTGCCTCACCAATCCGCGCATTCTTCGAGGTTATACTTCCGCTCATTGGACCGGGAATTCTTGTGGCAGCAGTGTTTGGTTTTGCTCTTAGCATTGGAGAGATGAGCGCAACTATTATGCTCATGCGGCCCGGGCTTGGCACAATGCCTATTGCTGTATACAGTCTTCTGTCAGCACGGCAATTTGGGGCAGCGAGCGCCATGGGAATGATTCTTGTGGTAGTCGCTGGCATTGCGTTTCTTGTGATTGATCGATTGGGGAAAAGAGGTGTCGGATGTCGGACCTTGTGGTGAAGGGTCTCGCCAAGTCGTTTGGGGATGTGCGTGCGCTACGTGAGATAAGCTTTACCCTTGGCCAAGGAGAATTTCTTACTTTGCTTGGACCATCGGGTTGTGGGAAGACCACCACCTTGCGTCTTATCGCTGGATTTGAGCGCCCAGATGCAGGCAGGATCACCCTTGGTGGCCGTAGTATCGTAAATGACCCTCCGGAAGATCGACAGATTGGGTTCGTTTTTCAAACCTATGCTCTGTTTCCTCACATGAACGTCGCCAAGAATATTGCCTATGGAGCTCGATTAAATCGAAGTATCTCGACAAAGCGTCGTGTAGGAGAACTGCTAGATCTTGTAGATCTCAAGGGATTCGAGCGACGAAAGCCTGCCGAGCTTTCCTCTGGGCAACGACAGCGAATAGCACTGGCACGTGCACTTGCCCCACAGCCCCGCCTGCTGCTCTTGGACGAACCGCTCTCCGCACTTGATGCCAAGTTACGGGAGTCGCTACGCGCTCAAATTCGCCATATCCAGCAAGAGTTGGCCTTGTCCACTCTCTACGTTACCCACGATCAGGAAGAGGCACTATCTCTTGCCGATCGAATCGCGGTAATGCACTCTGGAACGATCGAGCAGATTGCGACACCACAGCAGGTATACGAGCATCCGCAAACTGAGTTTGTTGCCTCGTTTGTAGGCCGGGCAAACCGTTTCTCGGGCACGGTAACGGCGACTAAAGACGGTTTGATATCAGTAAAAGTGGGAGAATTTCTCTTTTCTCTTATCAGAGAGGAAGGCTTATCGGATGACCTTCGTGCTTCACAAGTAACCCCAGGCGATCACGTTTCACTATTTGTCAAAGAAGAGCGCCTGCAACTGAGAGAAGTGAGGGAGAATGCGATATCCGCTCAGGTAGTCTTGGTGGAGTACCGAGGCGAGATGTCCATTGTTTACCTGAAAACCCAGATTGGCTCGCTCCGTGCCCGCGTTAGCACTAGGCAAGCAACAACGCTTAGCACCGGGAGTGAGGTCAACGTGTCTTTTTCTCCTAGCGCTGGGCTGCTTTTCCTAGCTTCTTGAATCCAGTTGGCTTAGCTAAATCTGCTGCCCTACGCATATTTCTATGCGACTTGAAGTCCCTTGCTGTTTGTCGCTGTCATTCTTCCGTCTTAGCAAGTCCTTGGGCATACTTTACCAGGGATTCTTTATCTAGTTCCTCCGCTAATAGAAACCAGTAAGTTTCACCTTTCTTCCATCCTAGCTCCATGATCTTTCGCTTCATTCCAGTGGGAAGTTGGTCTTCGACCAATGCGCCGCGATCGAGGAACTGTGCAGTTACCTTGCCCAGCATTAGTTTCTCTCCTTGCTCAGAGAGGAATGCTCGGCGTCGGTTCATGTTTCGCGACAGATAGTTTCCGACACACAAGGAAAGCACGGCTGGCGCGTGTTCCTTCTCTTCATTCTCCTGCCGCGGCACAAGCGTCAACAAGACATAACCACGATCCTTCTCTTCATTGACTGTCAACACTGCTCTATCGCTGTAGAGATCATACTTTTCATCGCCCTCCAGTGCTTCCAAAGGCAGATCAAACGGGAGCAGCTCGTCCAACTTGTCCTTTCCTATTACCTGTTCACGAAACACCCGTGTTCCTTTAGGCGGGGTAAATGAGAACCTTTGATCATCAACCTTGTTCAGTTGTGGGTTGACGTACTCTATGACGACTGGTGTACCCGGCGCTACTAGATAGGCCATAGGGGAACGCTGTGTGGGATAGCAGCTGATTTTCAGTGGAAAGGATGTTTCTGCGTCGAGTACTAACGTTGCCCTCTTTATCGGAAAGCTCTCTTCTTTCAGTAACAATGAGCGATGACTCACCTTTGGTTTTAGTCCCACACGATGTGCGTCACGGCCGGCAATAGCCTCAGCCTCCTCATATCGTAGCAGGAAATCACTGGTCAGCCCACGCAAGAAACCTATCTCCCCCAGGCTGCTTGATCCGCGAAGTGGCGGGTACAGCTTTTTTCCAGGCTTGTATAGGGCTACGTTATTACCGGCGTCATAGATCCACGTGCCATGTCCGTCGTATATCAGCTGCATCCCAATAAGTTCATTACCGATAAACTCCACTCCACCTGCCAGTTTCTCTTCAAATTCAGATAGTGGATCCTGATAGGCGCGATACTCTACCGTCATCTTGCCCGGCTTCTTGTACCGGATATGTGCCTCTGCGCTGATCTTTCCCGCATTGATCTTTTGTGTAACCTCGAAGCTGTCCAGCTCTTCGTAGGCTGACATTGCAGCCCGAGCAAGCTCTACTGCCGATTTGCTCATTTCCTTCACCTCACTACAAGGATCATCTCACTATATTCATGAAGTATACGAAAGAGAGTACCTACGTTCACGCAGAAGTAGGAGTGGTTCGCGAACCGCCCCTACTTCATCTCACTCTCACCCCTGATCAAGGAGCTCAAGTAACAGATTGCTTACTTCTGCCGCAGCCCGATTTATCTGCAATCCCGCGTTCGAAACGCCTAGCATCGATGATGGATCGCTCGTGTTTGGCTCTGCATATGCGCTCCACTTCATCCCATGCCTCGACATGAAATCGCAGTAGTTTGTCATCAATCTCAACCAACTCTGCCCTCACGTCTACTCGCATTCCCACCGGTGTTGCTGCCAGATGATGGAGGTCAATGTGGGTGCCGACTGTTTTCTGGCCAGTAGAAAGGAGTGGCTCAACCATAAGTCTTGCACACTCCTCGCAGAACCCGACAAGGACCGGAGTTGCTAACACTTCAACGAGACCGCTCCCCAAGGCGCTGGCCAGATGCTCAGCCTTTACCACCCATTTCATTTCTTTTCTCAACCCGACCTTCAGCATTAATGCTCCATACTACTGGGGACGGGCAACTCTTCATATGGATACTGCCCGAAAAGTAGCCTGTCCCCTTTTTTCATGGTCATGCTTCCTTATCCTGTCTCGTGATTTTGGGCACGGGCAGTACCGTGTAGCGGTGGCCGGTGATGCGGAGAAGTCGCTCGATGTCGCTTCGGCGAATCGCCAGCGTAGTTGTGTTCACCAATGGATGACATCGTAGAACTCTTGCCTTCCAGAGGTCCGCATCCAGAATCACCTCGACGGCGCTTTCGATGTCATTAACGATGGCCAACAGGCTGACCGCGCCAGGCTCAATGCCGAGATACTTCTTGAGACGCTCTGATGACGCGAAGCTGAGATTCGAGACCCCAAGCGCGCGCGCGAGAGATTTCAGATCAACTGACGTATCGTATCTCAGCACTACAAGGAAATGGCGACGCCCTTTCTTGTCTCTAACGAGCAAGTTCTTGGTGTCGGTGCCCGGCATTGGAGGAACAAGCTGTTCGGCCTCTTCACAAGTGAATACCGGTGGATGGTCGACACGTTCATACTCGATAGAATGCTCGACAAGGAATTGATAGATGTTCATGATCATTCAGAAGGAAGGATAACGATCTGTGCGCATCCCTGCAATGTGGCAGCACAGGTACTCCGCGCGTTGCTTCACGCTGCCGCCAACTTCTTGGGGCGCCTGTCTCGCATATCGACACAAGTGCTCTTGCGCGCCATCCCCCAGATTAACTATCAAGCGAATAATCGTGTTGGGCTATAGCTTTTCGGATGATAGTAGGCTACTATCAGCGCTAACGTAGAATGTGGTAGAGACAAGAGGAAGCGCCAGGAGTAGAGCTCTAACGCCGACACCTTGCTAAACCATTCTGCAAGAGGCTCATGTGAAGAACAGGAGTAACCAGTCGAAATACAAGTGGTATGTGCTTGCTCTGGCGGCATCGACCCACTTCTTTGCGGTCGCTATGCCGACGATGTGCATGCCTGTTCTCTTCAAGGAGATATCCGAGGATTTGGGGCTGAGTCTCCTTCAGATAGGCGCGATATGGGGCGTGAGCTCTGTCAGTGGTATTCTCACGGGCCTGATTGGCGGTTCACTCGGCGACCGGTTTGGGTCAAAGCGCACTCTGAGGCTAACCTGCCTGTTAGTTGGAGTGGCTGGCGCACTGAGGGGGCTGTCGGGAAGTTTTGCCACTTTGACAGTAACTGTCTTTCTGTTTGGCTTCTTGGTCCAAGCCATACCAACAAACGTTCACAAGACTTGTGCCACCTGGTTTTCAGCACGACATTTGGGGCTGGCTAATGGCATTGTATCAATGGGCATGGCGCTTGGTTTTCTGGTCGGGTCAATGATTAGCGCTACAGTATTATCTCCTTGGCTTGGTGGCTGGAGGAATGTCTTGTTTTTTTACGGTCTCATCTCGATTGCAGTCAGCGTCCTGTGGCATTTCATACAGCCTATACCTGGTAAGGCTCCATCAGCTAGTAATGCAAGCACAGTGTCGCTGCGCCAGGCATTGTCACATGTAGTCCGCCTCAGGAGTGTGTGGCTTCTTGGACTAGCCATGCTGAGTATAGGAGGCTGTATCCGGGGAATGTTTGGGTATCTGCCATTGTATTTGCGGGAGATAGGATGGCCGGCGGCCGGCGCTGATGGGGCGCTGGCTGCTTTCCACGGGATTAGCGCGGTCTTCGTTATTCCACTGGCCTTGTTATCCGATAGGCTCGGCTCAAGGAAAGCGGTTCTCATTGCAGCCACGCTAATGACTGCGATTGGAGTGGGACTGCTGTCCATTGCTCGGGGCCCAGTGGTTTGGCTCTCTGTGGCGGTTGCAGGCATCGTTCGTGATGGCTTCATGGCAGTCCTTATCACCATGATTATAGAGACAAAGGGAGTTGGAGTAACTCGTGCCGGAACAGCGGTGGGGTTAGTAATGGTCTTTTCCCGACTGGGTGGCCTTGTTTCTCCTCTTCTTGGCAACAGCTTGGCTGATATCACTCCGGGGCTGCCCTTTGTTTTTTGGGCAGCTCTGGCCCCTATGGCTCTATTTGCTCTCTATTTTGTCAAAGAAGATAAGGCACGAAAGCCGATGATTGGCCGATAATACTACATACTACACAGGTGCCACAACAGCCCTATGGGGTGGTGATATCCAGGATGTCGCGCAACATTGTCGCCGCGGAAGGGATCGGAGTAGTCTCCTTGATAATTGCAGTGATAGTTCCGTAAATGTCGGTGTGATAAACGATTCCCATCTCTTTTCTACCGAGACGTCCCAAGGGATGCTCAGCTGGAAGGGCGCATGGCTCGACCACAAGTGTATAGTTTCCCTTCTCTGTTCGCGTGGCGACAGCAAGAAGCCGCATCTTCCGCCCATGTTCAGCTTCTTGTCTCACCAAGTTGGGGTCAATCTCCCTGATGCCCTTTAGTCTGACATCCTCCAGGCGAGCTGGAAAACCAAGGACCGAATTAGCCAGGATGACAAGTTTCGCTGCCGCATCCCAGCCATCGATATCCCAGCCTTCGTCCGCCTCAAGCACACCTTCTGTCCGCGCCTGAGTGAGCGCGTCTTCCCAGGTGATGCCC
>DAOVAR010000012.1 GCA_030670905.1 Candidatus Bipolaricaulota bacterium | reverse complement strand
CCCTTCGGGTCCGCTTAACTCGGTAGTGGGCCTCTCGGCGGATGGCCGCTCGTGGCTGGGAAGGGTTTGGGATCGCAATGTGGACAAGGTTCGGACCTGGGACTGGTGGATCGGCTGGGAAATGTTCAAGGATCATCCTCTCGTCGGCGTAGGTCTAGGCAACTACAAGCTAAATTTCATTCCGTACAAGGCGCAGTTCCTTGCCACCCCACGCGGAGAGGCCTATGACTTTTACATCACCCGAGCGGCACAAGCCCACAACGATTATGTTCAGGCTACAGCCGAGCTTGGCTCTCTCGGGATCCTCGCGCTGCTCGCGGTGTTTCTCGCCATTCCTTTCTCCTTCTGGATTAGGCTCCGTCGGAACCCAGATGAGGGAGATCGGTTTGACCTTCTCCTCCTCGCCTGCGGGGTGGTTGCCTTCCTTGTCCACGCCATGGTCAGCTTTCCGGCCCATCTTCCTGCTTCTTCGCTCGTCCTTGTTGTCACGCTTGGTCTTGCCTTCGCCCCCGTCTATGGAGAAGCGGCAACGAAGACCGTTCGCATTAAGGGCTGGCCGCTAAGGACGCTTGTCGGGGTTACCACCGCGTTTTGTCTGGTGACAAGTGTAATTGCCATCCGCGATGTTTCTGCCAACATACTCTTTGGAGAAGGAGAAAGACAGCTCGAACAAGGCTACGTCTATACAAGCAGGGAAACCTTTCTTAGGAGCGCCGTGCTCGACTTTTGTCCGCGCCAGGTGTATTACTATCTGGCCATAGTGAACCTTAAGCAAGGCCATGATGAGGAAGCAATGGCCAATTTGACAAAATGCCTCACACGTTTCGTCACAGAAAACACCTACCTAAACCTGGCCAACCTAGCCGTCAACCTCAATGATGTGAAAACAGCGAGAGAATGCGTAGAGCTGCTGCTGGCCAGTCATCCCCAACCCACGACCCAGCTTCAGGCACGCTATCTTCAAGGAGTTATTGCTATCCGCGATGGGGAATACGACCTCGCGATTAGCATGCTAGAGGATCTTACTCTAGCACACCCCGGCTTTGAGCCTCCCTACATTGCGCTTGGCGACCTGTATCGGGGTCAAGGAAGGTCAGTGCGCGCATACGACAGCTACGAAAAAGCCCTCAACCTGGTCGAAGCGAAACTTGCCTCTGCCGAGGGTAAGCTTGCTCGAGCCACCAGCTATTCAGAAGAGTACGAGTTGCGCAGCGAGATCGATCTTCTTGCTCAGGAGAAGGAAGCGATTCAAGCAGGGCTTGCCAAGCTACCCCGCCCCTAGTTCAGGTTGAAAGCATGTTTCTCTCTTCCTATACTAAACCCGTGATACTCTAATGGCAATAGACACTATCAAGCGAAGCATAGATTATCTGTTTGGACACACAAATGCCCAACAGTTAAAGCGTATGGCCCATGACCTTGATGCGATAAATGGGCTTTCGGGTGAGGTAAAGGAGCTTACTGATACAGAATTGGCGGGAAAAAGCGTCGAGTTCCGTCAGCGTCTTGCGCAAGGAGAATCACGAGAGCGGATCAGAATCGAGCTGTTTGCTGTTGTGCGCGAGGTTGCCGAGCGCAGAGTGGAAATGAGACCATTCGACGTGCAAATCTTAGGGGCGCTGGCACTAGACGACCGTAAGATTATAGAGATGCAGACAGGCGAGGGGAAAACCCTTGTTGCTACGCTTCCAGCCTGCCTAAATGCTCTCCTAGGAAAAGTACACATAATAACAGTAAACGACTATCTCGCCCGCCGCGACCGAGAGTGGATGGGACCAATCTATGAGTTTCTCGGATTCTCGATTGGGCTTCTTCAGCAAGAGATGAAGATGGAGGAACGGAAGACTGCCTACGCGGCCAGCATACTCTATGGGACGAACAACCAGTTTGGATTCGACTATTTACGTGACAACATGGCATTATCTGTTGAACAGAAAGTGCAAGGACCTCTCGATTACGCGATCATAGACGAAATAGACAATACTCTAATCGATGAAGCACGTACACCGCTTATCATTTCTGGTTCCACGGCCCAATCCACAAGCCGTTACAACAAGTTCGCTGGGCTCGCGCACAGGTTCAAGCAAGACAGAGATTTTGAGATTGATGAGGAAACAAAACGACTTACTATAACTGACGAAGGAATACGCAAAGCGGAACTTTCTCTATCGATTGACAACTTATTCGCGCCGAATAATACGGACATCCTGCACTATCTTGAGACTGCTCTTCGAGCATTACATATGTTCAAGAAGGAACAAGAATATATTGTTAAGGATGGTCGAGTAGTCATCGTCGATGAATTCACTGGTAGACTGATGCCTGATCGTCGCTATTCCGATGGCCTACACCAAGCGCTAGAGGCAAAAGAAGGGATGATGGTGCAGCGTGAGTCACAGACCCTTGCCCAAATCACTGTCCAGCACTACTTCCAGCTATATAAGGGAATTTGCGGAATGACCGGAACCGCAAAAACAGAAGAGGAAGAATTTAAGCAGATCTATGGCCTTCCTGTGCTTGCCATCCCCACTAATGAGCCGCTCATTCGTGAGGCCAAGCCGGACGTGATCTTCCGCAATGAGCAAGGCAAATTCAACGCAATCGTTGATAATGTAGAGCAACTACACAAGGTAGGCCGACCGGTATTGATCGGAACCAACTCAATCGAGAAATCTGAGCGCCTATCTTCTCTTCTCAAGGCACGCAATCTTCCACACCATGTGCTTAACGCCAAACACCATGAGCAAGAAGCACAGATCATCAAAGAAGCTGGACAACGCGAGGCGATCACTGTAGCCACAAATATGGCTGGCCGTGGTACCGACATCAAGCTTGGCGATGGATTAGCAGAGCTTGGTGGATTACATGTAATCGGTTGTCAGCGTCATGAGGCCCGCCGAATTGACAACCAACTCCTTGGCCGAGCTGGAAGACAGGGTGACCCCGGCTCCTCTCAGTTCTTCCTCTCACTGGATGATGATCTTATCCGTGTCTTTGGCGGAGATAGAATAGCTGGCTTGATGGACCGACTAGGGATGGAAGAAGGACAAGCCATCGAGTACGAAATCTTATCCAGGGCAATCCGTCGAGCACAGAAACGGGTCGAGGGGAGAAACTTCGAAATCAGAAAGCGCTTGTTGGAATACGACCTCGTCCTAGCCAAACAACGAGAGGCAATCTACTCACTGCGCGACCGCTTCCTTCTTCCTCCTCATGATGAAGCAGCTTCCCTTTCACGGGATGATCTAGATGAATACCTGAAACAACTAATCGAGGAATACGCGGAAACCCTTCTCTCTAAGTACGCCCAGGCGTCAACCTCCAAGGACGAGTGGAGCCTATCTGGTCTTGCGCATGAGCTCTCCGCGCACCTTCGCGTTTCGCCCGAAGCCCTCAAAGAGAAAGGAATCGCTGAGCTTGAGCAGACAGTCCAAGAGCATCTCATGCGTGCCCTCTCTCAGCAACAGAAACGATTGGCCGAGCGTTTCTGTCTGGTTGCGCACTACTTAATCCTCAGTATCACCGATGAAGCATGGCTATCTCACCTATACACGCTTGATGATCTCAAAGAAGGTATTGGGTGGACCGCCTATGGAGGAAGCGATCCACTTGTCGCGTTCAAGCGTGAATCGTTTAGCCTGTTCCAAGAAATGCTCCTCCGCACGACGGACAAGATTGTTCGTTCTTTGCTATCTCCACGACTCTCTACAGCAAAGGAAATGCCAGCCCCTACCGCGTCGCAGGATCTGCGCTATATCCATACAAGCCACGGTTCAACAAGCAGTACTCCCGCAGCCACAACCAGGAAACCGAAACAAATGCCAATCGTGAAGAAGACAAAACTGGGCCGCAATGACCCTTGCCTCTGTGGTTCCGGAAAGAAGTACAAGAACTGCTGCGGGAGGAATGCTTGACAGATGACACAGTACTTTGTTGCTCACGAGCAACGGTACTGCGATTCGGCTGGTTGACAAGGGGGGGTGCCAGCAGCTATCATTTAGCAAACTCCTATGGAGAGTGCTAATAATTCAAATGGATCTCCCCGATAGACAAAAACTAGTTCTAAAAGAGGTTGTGGATCGTTACATCCGCCACCATGAGCCAGTTTCCTCAAGAATGATCTTGGAGGATTACAACGCGCTGGTCAGCTCAGCAACAATTCGGAACGACATGAACGACTTGGAGGCCTCGAATTATATCAGGAAGCCATACTCATCTTCTGGAAGAGTCCCAACAAAAAAAGGGTACCGCTTCTTTGTCGACTGGCTGCTCGACCTTTCTGAACTAACAAAGAAAGAACGCCTGGAAATAGTGGAGGCCTATGAGGTTCGTTGCTTAGAAGTGCTCGAGGCAATGCACAAGACAGCGTTTCTGTTGGGAAACATTACCGGATGCGTTGGCTTTGTTATACCGCCACGATGGGCGGAAACTCGCCTTGATCACATAATTCTGGCACGAATTGCTCCTCGCTTGATCCTGTTTGTAATCGTATCCAGCATTGGAGTAATCAAGCATGGAATGATCCCTGTCGAGAAAGATCTCTCCCGTGACCAGATAGAACAAATAATGGCAATCATCAACAGCAATCTGCGGGGGATGACCTTGGAAGAGATAGGAAAATTAACACTAGACAAAGAAAGAGACGAATGGCACGAGCAACTGACACGCGACGCCCTCTTTGTGTTGCGGCACCTCATTAAGCAACAGGTGCGCCAAGAGCTCTGCTTGGAAGGGATCTTGAACATTACTGACGATCTACAAGAAGTAGCTCCTGATCAGGCAATGGAACAGTTCGTTCAGCTGATTCACGCGTTACATGATGAAGAAGCATTTGCCAAGACGATCATCCAGAGACGCGCCAATGAGGGCGGAGTTGTTATCTCTGTTGGAGATTGTTCGCTGCCCGGGATCGCTGAATACAGCACGGTAACTGCTGGTTATGGTCCACACTCCGGAGTACTTGGCGTGATTGGTCCTCTATGGATGGACTATGGAAAAGCTCTCTCCGTGACAAGTTACATTGCAAACCGATTGGAGGCGCTACTAGTGGCTTCTTGCGCGCCGATCCAAGGAGGAAATAAAGATGACGAATAGAAAGAAACAACCAAAAGACATCGATAGAGAGGAGAAGGCAAACAGCTCAGGGAAGACAGAAACCTCCACACCACAGGAGCAGCTAATGGCCAACAAAGACGAAGAGCTCCTTTCCTATATTGAACGCCTAAAACGGCTGCAGGCAGAGTTTGAAAACTACAAGAAGCGCATGCAACGTGATATCACAGCTATCAGCGAACACGTGTCAGATCAGTCAATAGCTGACTTCCTACCGCTCTTCGACAATTTGCGGCGAGCTTTTGATAGTCTTGATGAGAACAACGCTACGCAATCATTTATCGATGGAATAAAAGGAGTATTCGGCCAATTTGATCAGCTCTTGAAGCAAAAAGGCGTTGCTCCAATAATGGCGGTCGGAAAGCTCTTTGATCCAGCAAAACACGAAGCCTTACTAAGCATAGAAAGCAAGGAAGGAAGAAACACTATCATTGAGGAATTTGAGCGTGGATACTCCCGTAACGACCGGGTTCTACGCCCAAGCAAGGTAAAGGTAAGTAAAGGAATGATCCCGCCAGAGGAGGAAGAATCATGAGGGAGAAGATTATTGGAATCGATTTAGGAACAACCAACTCGTGTGTTGCTGTGTTAGAGGGCGGCGCGCCGGAGGTAATTACAAACGCCGAGGGTGAAAGAACAACTCCATCAGTTATTGCTTTCACTGACAACAATGAACGCCTGGTGGGTCGATTGGCTAAGCGCCAAGCGATTACCAACCCGAAGCGCACAATCAGATCGATAAAGCGGCAGATGGGCACTGACCACTTAGTGAAGATTGAACAAGATGGCAAAGTTGAACAATATACACCGGAGCAGTTGTCAGCAATGATCCTACAAAAACTAGCGAAAGACGCTGAGAATCACCTGGGCGGAAAGATAAAGAAAGCAGTAATCACAGTTCCTGCCTACTTCAATGACTCTCAACGACAGGCAACCAAAGACGCGGGCAAGATCGCGGGATTGGAAGTAATGCGGATTATCAACGAGCCGACGGCAGCTTCTCTCGCTTACGGGCTGGAGAAGAACAAGGAACAAACGATCCTTGTTTACGACTTGGGTGGAGGAACATTCGATGTTTCTATTCTGGAGATTGGAGATGGAGTATTTGAGGTCATTGCTACTGATGGAGACACACACTTGGGCGGAGACGATTTCGATCAGCGAATCATCGATTGGCTAGTGGGTGAATTTCGTAAGGATAGCGGAATCGACCTTCGTGAAGACGCAAGCGCGATGCAACGACTAAAGGATGCCGCGGAAGCAGCAAAAATGGAGCTATCCAGCCGCAAAGAGACAACCATCCACCTTCCATATATCACTGCCGATGCCGGTGGCCCTAAGCACTTGGAAAAGAAACTCACACGAGCTAGGTTTGAACACATGATTGATGACATGCTGCAAAGAACTGGCTCCACGGTTGAAGCTACAATGCGGGAGGCTAAGAAATCTGCCGAGGACATAGATCAAGTGGTTCTCGTTGGAGGCTCAACTCGAATCCCCAAAGTACAGGAGATAATTTCCTCCCGTATCCCCGGAAAGATTAACCAAGAAATCAACCCCGATGAGGTCGTCGCCCAAGGCGCAGCTATTCAAGGAGGTGTCCTTGCGGGTGAAGTCGATGAAATCGTTCTCCTGGATGTTACTCCATTGACGCTGGCCATCGAAACACTTGGCGGGGTAGCAACACCGTTGATTGAGCGCAACACCACTATTCCAACCGAGAAGGCGAAGACCTTCACCACGGCCGAGGATAACCAGCCAAGTGTAGAGATCCACGTTCTACAGGGAGAGCGCAAGATGGCGGCTGATAGTAAGTCTCTTGGCAAGTTCCAATTGGTTGGTCTCCCCTCTGCCCCACGTGGGATTCCACAAATCGACGTAACTTTCAACATCGATACCGACGGAATATTGCACGTAACTGCCAAAGACAAAGCAACGGGAAAAAGCTCTTCAATTACAATCAAGGAATCATCGCATCTCGACGATAGCGAAATCGACCGCATGCGTCGCGAGGCGGAAACACACGCGGAAGAAGATGCCAAGAAAGCCAAAGACGTAGAAGCTCGTAATCAGGCCGACCAGCTCGTTTATTCAGTGGAGAAATCCCTTTCCGAATTAGGGGAAAAGGTCTCCCCAGAGGAGCGCGGCAAGATTGAGGATCAACTTCGTTCTGTGAGAGACAAGCTTTCTCAAGACGCAAGCGCGGATGAGCTCCGTCAGGCAATGGAGGAACTCTCCAAGGAAGCTCAACAGTTGGCTGAACAAGCCTACAAACAGACAGCTGCCGAAAGCCCTGAAACTCCTTCTGATCAGGAACAAGAGACAGACAGAGAAGAAGACGACGGAGACTACGTAGACGCGGAGTACGAAGAAGAGAAGTAATCTCGAAGAAGCAAGGGAGGCAGCAGCGTGGCCAAGCACGATTACTACAAGGCATTAGGGGTAGACCGTGATGCTAGCCAGGCAGAGATCAAGCGAGCGTATCGCACACAGGCAAAGGAACTCCACCCAGACAAGAACCCCACTACACGGAAGAAGGCCGAGGAACAATTCAGACGTGTAGCAGAAGCCTATGAGGTTCTCTCTGACTCGGAAAAACGCTCTCGATATGATCGCTATGGTCACGCTGGGCCAGATCAAGGGTTCAACTTTGATGTAAACGACTTTCGCCATGCGCGTCAGGCTTACACTGATTTCGGATTTGGTGGAGTTGACGACATCTTTGATCTCTTCTTCCGTCAAGGAGCCACCCGTGGGCGACAGGCCCGTCAAGGCGAAGATATCGAGTACAAGCTTCGCATCAGCCTAGAAGATGCTGCCTCCGGAACACGGATGAAAATCACTGTACCTCGGCTGGTCTCCTGTAGCCACTGTAACGGAGATGGAATAGAGCCGGGTACTTCCAGGCAGGCCTGTCCTACCTGCAGAGGGAAAGGACAAGTAGAATACAGACAGCAAAGCCTGCTGGGGAGCTTCATGACCCTCCGTAGCTGCCCTGAGTGTGGCGGAGCAGGAGAGATCATAAAACATCCGTGCAAGCACTGCCGCGGAAAAGGACGGGCCAAGGAAAAGAGCAAGATTTCGATAACTGTTCCAGCTGGTGTTGACAACGGCTCCCGCCTTAGATTGAGAGGCCAGGGGTATGTGGGCCCAGGTAGTGGCCCGGCAGGAGATCTGTACATCGTAATTGAGGTAATTCCGCACGCTACGTTCGAGCGACGAGGCTCAGACGTTTTCTCCAAGGCGAGAATTCATTACGGGCAAGCAGCGTTAGGAGCAAAGATAAAGATAAATACGTTGTGGGGAGAGGCGGCGCTCACAATCCCACAAGGAACCCAGCCTGGGACAACCCTATCTTTGCCAGGTAAAGGGATGCCTAGCCTACACAAGAAAGGGAAGGGAAACCACTACGTAATACTGCAAGTTGTCATTCCCACCCACCTAAACACGTCACAGCGTCGCGCACTTAGGGAATTCGAGAAAACCCTTACCCATAGTTGAGGATCAATCTTTCTGGGCAAGGTCCTGCAGGATCTTGTTCATCCCCTTAATGGCAATATAGCGATGGCTGATCTGGTTCTTCTTCTCCAGGGAAAGCTCCGCCAGAGTACAGTTGAAATCAGTCGGGATGAATAACGGGTCATAACCAAATCCTCTTCTTCCGCATGGATGGGTGGCAATCCTTCCCCATAATCTGCCTTCGCTTGTAAACTCTTTGCCCTCTGGAAGCCGAAGAGCGGCAATGGCGACAAAGCATGCTCGACGATCTTTGACTCCGTCCAATCTCTCAAGCAGCAAGGCATTGTTCTTCTCATAATTCACAGGAATCCCGGAGAACCGCGCGGAGAATATTCCGGGCGCTCCGCCCAGAGCAGTTACCTCAAGACCCGCGTCTTCAGCCAAGACAGGAAGCCCCGTTTCAGCACAGATTGCCCGTGCCTTGACTAGCGCGTTCTCCAGAAAGGACTTTCCGGATTCCTCTACAGTGCGGAATGGCTGATCCAAGCAGGTTACTAACTTCACGGAGTGAAGATCGGCCAAAAGCTGTTGCAACTCCTTTATCTTGCCTCGGTTCTTAGTTCCCAGGAGGATGATCACTGAAGCCTAACAGGCGTTAGGCTCAATGCGTCAGCAAGGTGACAGACACAGAAATGCTCACCACCCAAGTCTCGCTTCTCAGGAGGCTCTTTCTCGCAGATCTCCTTGGAATATTGGCACCGTGGGTGGAAATGACACCCCGAAGGAGGATTGACAGGGCTAGGAACATCTCCTTCAAGAAGGATACGCTCAACTTCATAATCCGGATCGGGAACGGGAACCGCAGACATCAGAGCCTCAGTATACGGATGCTTAGGGTGATTGAACAACTTCTCAGTTGCGCACAATTCCACAATTCTCCCCAGGTACATCACCGCTACACGATCGCTAATATGCTTAACCACTGACAAGTCATGAGCAATGAATAAGTATGTTAAGTTGAATTCCTGCTGCAGATCCTCAAGCATATTCAATACCTGGGCTTGAATCGAAACATCAAGCGCGGAGACTGGCTCATCGGCTATGATTAGTTGTGGATCAAGTGCGAGTGCACGAGCAACTCCAATTCGCTGACGCTGTCCGCCCGAGAATTCGTGAGGATATCGCTTCATATGATCAGGTTTTAGACCGACAGAGGCAAGAAGCTCGCGAACGCGACTCTCTCGTTCTTTCCCTCTTGCTATCTTATGCACAAGCAATGGTTCACCTACAATTGAGCCCACGGTCATACGGGGGTTCAAAGACGAATACGGATCCTGGAAAATGATCTGCATATCTCTCCGAAGCGCCTTAAGCTTCTTGCGGGAGGCAGAAGCAATGTCTATCTTTTCATAATCCTTGCCCGGGCCAGCAAGAGCCTTGCTTCGAAACATCATCTGTCCGCTGGTTGGTTCAATCAGGCGTAGAATTGTTCGCCCGGCAGTAGTCTTTCCGGAGCCGCTTTCTCCAACCAACCCTAGAGTCTCTCCTTCGTTGATGGCTAGATCAACATTATCAACAGCCTTAACCTGAGCTACCACACGCCTCAGGACTCCTTTACGCACAGGGAAATACTTTCTTAGCTCCTTTACGTCTAGCAGGAAGTTGTCAGAAGACAAGCTTTATCACCTCTTTATTATTCATATAGCCAGCAAGCGCTAAAGTGTCCAGGGCTTACTTCTTTTAGCGGTGGAATCTTCGTCTTGCAAATCTCTAGTGCTTTCGGACAACGGGGCTCAAAACCACAGCCCGGTGGGACCTCAAACGGGTCGGGGACAACGCCTTCAATGGGAACAAGGCGCACTTTCGCTGTAGCGAGTGAAGGTATTGAGTTCATGAGCCCTTGCGTGTAGGGATGCTTAGGGTCATGATAGACGTTATGCACATCTGAACCCTCGACAATTCTACCCAGATACATGATGACAACATCATCAGCCATGCCCGCGATAACCCCTAGATCATGAGTGATGAACTGAATTGAAGTATTAAAATCCTTGCGCAGGGCGTTCATCAAGTCAAGAACTTGGGCCTGAATTGTCACATCCAGGGCTGTAGTTGGCTCGTCAGCTATCAGAAGCGAAGGATTACATGAAAGGGCCATAGCGATCATCGCCCGCTGGCGCATCCCGCCAGACAGTTGATGAGGATATTCATCGATCCGCTGTTCCGGAGCTGGGATCCCAACAGAGTGCAACATCTCAATTGCCTTCTTGCGCGCTGCTTTCTTTCTTAGGCGCTGGTGAAGAATGATTGCCTCCATGATCTGGTTCCCGATCGTATATACGGGGTTAAGAGAGGTCATCGGCTCCTGAAATATCATCGCAATCTCGTTTCCCCGAATCGACCGGTATTGCTTGCCTCTGGGATTAAGCTTTACTAGGTCTGTAACTTTTCCATTGCGATGATATAGGATTTCTCCTTCTTCAATCTTGCCGGGAGGTATTTGAATCAAACCCATGACTGACAGGGCGGTCACAGATTTTCCACAGCCACTCTCCCCTACTACTCCAAGCGTTCTTTCCTCTTCTATCACAAAATCAACGCCATCTACAGCCCGTACCACACCATCTTCGGTGTAGAAATATGTCTTGAGATTCTTGACCTCGATCAACGGCATAGTTATCTTGCCCCCTCAAACGCCACTTAGAAAATCGATAGAACCAATCCTAAAACCATGAACGCTGCTGCCATTCCTGATGTGAGGGCTCGCTTCGGATCTCTGGCTACGTCACGACCAAATACCGTGCTCGACATCCCTGACCCAAAGGCGCCACCAAGCCCAGAATGCTCGCTCATCTGAAGTAGAACAATCCCCATAAGACCAAAACAATTGGCGAAGAAGACGATTTCTAATATGAGATTTAACATACGCCACCAATTCCTTGGTTCTGCCGACATCTGATAGTATTAGAGCATTATAGCATAATGCTCTTCCTTACACAAAACGATAGATCTCCCTTGTTTTTGCGGCTTGCGCGAAGTGAAGTGTTTCCGTATGCTGTGATGGAGTCTGAAACAACAGTGAATGGAGGGCAAATGCGCAAGTTTATTTTTGTTACCGGGGGAGTTCTCTCCGGGCTTGGAAAAGGAGTAGTCACCGCCTCTATTGGCCTCCTATTCAAACTCAAGGGATATCGGGTGACGATGCAAAAAATCGACCCCTATGTAAACTTTGATGCGGGCACAATGAACCCCTACGAGCACGGAGAAGTGTTTGTCACACATGACGGCAAGGAGACAGACCTTGACATCGGCCGCTACGAACGATTCCTAGACGAGGAGCTGTCCGCGGAAAACTACATTACTACCGGACAGGTCTACTGGCGTGTCATCCAGAAGGAGCGCGCTGGGGCTTTCCTCGGAAAAACCGTACAGGTGATCCCACACATTACTGATGAAATCAAGCGTTTAATTCAACTACCCCTTGAAAAAGAACATGCCCAGATTGGTGTGATTGAGGTGGGGGGTACAGTTGGCGATATTGAAAGCCTGCCATTTCTGGAAGCGCTACGCCAATTGAAGGATGAGCTCCCACGCGAGGAGACTTTCTTTGTACACCTGACTCTTCTGCCGCACATTGCGACCTCAGATGAGCTCAAAACCAAACCGACCCAGCACAGCGTGAAGGAGCTTCGCGCAATAGGAATCCAACCAAACGCTATTGTTGCTCGCTGTGACAGACCAATTCCTGATTCTGTCAAGCGTAAGATCGCCCTGTTTTGTGATGTTCCTCAAGAAAACATTATTGAGGACCAAGACCTACCATCAATATACGAGATCCCGCTCACCATGAAAGCGCAAGGGCTTGACCGTCAAATCACTAAAGGGCTTGCTCTTTCCCCAAGAAAAGCGGATATGAACCAATGGGAGAAGAGGCTCAAGCGTATCCAGAATCCTTCCCAGCATGTACTGATCGGAATTGTAGGGAAGTACATCCAACTAGCTGATTCCTACATCAGCATTACCGAAGCGCTTATCCATGCTGGAGCGGGCCTGGATGTAGGTGTCAAGTTGCGCTGGATATCAGCAGAACAGCTCAATCAAGATGGAGCCGAAGTTCATCTGCAGGGGCTTGATGGTGTCTTGATCCCCGGAGGCTTTGGCGATCGAGGAATTGAGGGAAAGGTGCTGGCAGTCAACTATGTGCGCAGGAAACAGCTTCCTTTCTTCGGAATCTGTCTGGGTCTACAGTGTGCAGTAATTGAGTACGCTAGAGCTTCTCTGGGCCTCGCTGAGGCAAATAGTTCTGAATTCAACTCCAATACTCCATATCCGGTAATTGACCTTCTTGATGACCAGAAACAAGTCACAGACAAAGGCGGAACAATGCGCCTAGGAACCTATAAAGCAATCCTTAAACAGGAAACTAGGAGCTACTCTTGTTACAGGAAAACAAGTATTTACGAGCGGCATCGCCATCGCTACGAATTCAATCCAATCTATCGCAACCTATTCGAGGAAGGAGGAATGCGTATCGCTGCTACCTCGCCTGATGATCAATTGGCAGAGATCATCGAGCTTGTGGACCATCCTTGGTTTGTTGGAGTGCAGTTTCATCCCGAGTTTCAATCTCACTTCCTCTCACCCCACCCGTTATTTTCCGGCTTCTTAAGGGCATGTCTCGATCAGAAAACTACGTCATCACCCGCGCCGTGTTGATTGCCAACATACTCAAGCCACTGATCGATCATCTCAACTCTTTTTTGCTTCGGGCAACTCTGTCGACAATGATCCTATGGCGCGCGGTCCTTATCTTGAGGGAACGCTATCGGGTGTGATTCGCCGGTACAAATGGCGAACAAGAACAAGTAAAGAAAATCCAATAACAACAATAACGCTTATCACATGCGCGGCACGGATTGGGCCAAGCCACAAGCTATCTCCACGGGAGAAACTAACGAGGAAACGAGCAAGTGAATACAGAATAAAATACATGGCCGTAGAGAAACCATCGCGGTAGCCCTTATTGCGTACTCGCCACAAAAAGATGAAAATAGCCAAATCAAGAACCATCTCGTAGACCATTGACGGATGAGTGGCCTGGCCTGGAAAAGCCCTTCCCGCCGGAGACTGAGATGGAAAGCGAATTCCCCAAGGCAGATTCGTTGGAAGTCCATAAGCATCACCGTTCATTAGATTGCCAATCCGGCCAATCGCTTGGCCAAGGATAAGGCTAGGGGAAAGCGCATCAGTAAGCGACCAGAACGGAACCGTCTTCACCCGGCTAAATAGATAGACAACGGCAATGCCAGCGATCACCCCGCCGTGAATGGCAAGCCCTCCCTCCCAAAGTTTGATCATATCCAATAGGTGACAGCTGTAATATTCCCAGCGGAGCGCTACATAGTAAAGCCGCGCGCCAATGACCGCTAGCGGAATGAGCCACAAGAACAAATTCAACTTATCGTCCATAGAAAGGCTAAGGCTCTTGCGCCGTGCTTCTCGCGTAAAAAGCCAAAAACCGACTGTAACAGCAATTACATACATAAGACCGTAATAGTGAACGGTTACAGAGCCCACGCGGATAAGGATTGGATGCATGACTTCCTCCTACCTATCTATATGACAGATAGTATATTGATAGGGCTCCTCGCGCTCTAGGCAAGGTCGAGAGTCCAGGGTCGAAAGACGGTAAGTGGTGGGTAGTAGGTGGTAGGTAGTAGGCCAGGAACTGAAAGACAATGACTGATGACTGAAAGCTGACCGCTGGTAGCTGCATGGCCATTAAGCGGTTTGAAGATATCGAGGCGTGGAAAGCCACTCGAGAACTAGCCCAAGCGATCTATCGCCTAACGGCTCAGGGAAAGTTTGCTCAAGAGTTTGGCTTGCCCCACACAGGAGCCCAAACACAACAAACAAAAACGACAGCCTACCAGAATCTAGTTCACATTCATAAACTAGATCTAGGCTGTCGTTTCTGCACAACTTCACCGTTGATCAGGCCATAAACTCGCGAAGTTAGGCCAGCTACACTCTTCTTGCCTTAAGTCCAGAACCGGTTTGGACGGCTCTCAATCTTCTAGCAACAATATCTTTCAGGTTCTTTCCAGGCTTGAAGGCTGGCACCACCTTTTCTGGAACAGTAATTCGCTGCTGAGTCTGGGGATTGATCCGCCTAGACCGCTTTCGAGCCCTAACCTCAAACTTACCGAACCCAGTTAGGAGAACTTCCTCATTAGAAGCCAAGGCGTTCGAGATCAAGTCAATCATCGCGTCAAGAGCCTTGCGAGCGTCCTTCTTGGTTAAGCAAGTTTTGGTCGCCAGCTTGTCTACAAACTCCCCCTTATTCATCCTGCAACCTCCTTTCCCTAGAAATTTTCCACTATTATAGGTATCGAATATCCCTTTGTCAAGAACGGAAGGGCATTCTCGCATTATCACTGCCGCAATCCTTCCATTGTGTAACTGCAATTGTCCATACCACAATAGACTTTGATGCAATTTGACTTCCAATACAATTCAGGATAAAGTTAGGTTCCGAAAAGCAATAGTGAGGTGTAGGAGTGAACGAATACGAGATTGTCCATGTCATAAAACCGGATCTCCCCAATGAAGAACAAGTAATCAAAGTAGAACGGATTCATAGCTTGATCACAGAGAACGGGGGCGAAGTTAAGAACAACGAAGACTGGGGAAAGCGAGTACTTGCGTACGAGATTGACCACTACTCAGAAGGACTTTACGGGTTAACCACATTCCGACTACCCCCCCAATCGGTCGAGTCCCTCAAAGAACGCCTGAACATCGATGAGGAGATCCTTCGCTATCAGATCGTAAGGCAAGATCAATAAAGGAAGATACTTATGTCAGCCAGCCTCAACAAAGTGATTTTAATTGGCAACTTAACAGCAGATCCGGAACTCAAGTACACAGCCAGCGGAACGGCGCGCGCAAGATTTCGCATTGCTGTAAATCGTCAATACAAGGATAGTTCTGGGCAACTACAAGAAGACCCAACATTTGTTCCCATTATTGCCTGGGGAAATCAGGCGGAGAATTGCGCCAACTACCTTAGCAAAGGTCGTCAGGTCGCTGTTGAGGGAAGGCTTCGTATTTATTCTTTCGAAAACAAAGAAGGAGAGCGTGTGTATGCCACGGAAGTTGTTGCCCAGAGTGTGCAATTTCTTGGCGGAGCAGCGCAATCCAACACCGAGCCGGGAACAGTCCCTCCAGCAAGTGAACAACCAAGTGAACAACCAACTGATCAAACAGAGGATGAGGAGGTTCCTTTCTAGGCGATGTTTTACAAAGGCAAGAGCAAATGTAAAGTTTGTGAACACAATATTCAATTGAGCTATAAGAAGCCGGTAGAGCTGAAGCGCTACATGAATCGTCTAGGAAAGATTCTTCCTAAGCGAGCTACTCGTCTATGCGCCAAACATCAGCGCCGCCTGGCTCGAGAGATAGAGCGCGCCCGCAAACTTGCCCTTTTGCCATACGCTAACGAGCAGTAGCTTTCTCGGCCTATACCATTCGCGATAGTACTACTACTTCACCGATTGGATAACAGCACACGTTGACTAAGCTTCGCCACCATAGAGCTTGGCTTTAGAAGAGAGTCGTAGCATACTCGCAACAAAGGAATACGATTAGCTACCACACGGGAAGGGTAAGTGGTCTTGTGGCAGAGATTCTCATCGCCGAGGAACCTCCCAAAAGAAGATCAGAATAAAGGGAAGCGCGCCAGGCCTAACGCAACTATTGCGGATCCAGGATCCAAGCCACCCGGCAGAATAGGGGATGTTCGATGAAGCACATCGCCGCAATAATCATGCATCATGCCTTCGGTCAAAGCCTCGGGGAGAAACTTGTTTGTGATGCCAGAGAAGCATCCATATCTGACCTCGTAACAACCCTACGTCAGGCCGGGCTAGATCGTATTTTCCTCGTCACAAACGACGAAAACCTCGAAGATCGTCTCCACGCAAGCAATGTATGTCTAATTGTCTCCACCAGCAACAGCCCGTTTCACTTTGGAGAAACCCTACAAGAACTTATCAGCAAGTACCCGCTTGACGGCATTGTGTACTTCGGCAGTGGAAGTGGAGCATTGCTCACAAACCAGAAGATGAAAACCCTTGTATCCTTCGCCAAACAAAATGTTTCTGCCGCGCTATTCAATAATTTCTACTCTTGTGACTTTGCCGCAATTGCACAAGCAAGAACACTGGTAACAGCCGGTCTCCCTGCCATCGATAATTCACTAGGATTTGCCCTTTCCGGGCTAGGATTTTCTTGTTTCTCCTTACCTCATGATATTAGCACGCAGTTTGACATCGACACTCCAACCGATCTTTCTATCCTTGCAACAACACGGCTTGGCGGCGAGACACTGCGTGCCCTTCTTGAACAGCAGGGGCCAATTCATTCTACCGTTTCTTCATTGATCGACCATCTCACCAGTCGAGCCTCACATCTCTATCTAATAGGTCGAGTCAACCCAGTAACTTGGTCTCACTTTGAACAACAAATTGCCTGTCGCACAAGCGCTCTTGCTGAAGGACGCGGAATGCGCGCTTATCCTAACAGCAAGGGAACATTTCTTGGTGTGGATTCGCGCCTTGATAGACCCCATGCATTTTTCTCACGGCTCGCAGATATTGCTGATGCCGCCATCATTGATACACGCCCACTATTGTGCGGAAGGGGGGGGCTTCCCTCACGTGCCGACCGCTTCGCCAGTGACCTTTACCACCCCGAGCTAATCAAGGATCAGCTTTGGGCAACATTCACTCGCCAGGCAATGATGGCAAGCATCCCCGTTGTCCTTGGAGGCCATTCACTTGTAAGTGGAGGGCTCTATCTGCTTGGCAAAGCATGTTGGAAAAACCATGATCTTCCCCGTAGACTTCACCCTGAGACAGTCAGCTGGAAAAGGAGCAATCATGAGCAATAAGGACCGCATCTCAAGTATAGCCAAGCTTGATCCACAAATATCAACGCTGATCAGTGCTGAACAACTACGGCAACAAGAGAAGATCATACTTATCCCTTCAGAGAGCCTAACTCCACCAGCTGTGCGCGAAGCGCTCGGTTCTGTGTTCAACAGCGTATACGCGGAAGGCTATCCTCGCGCCGCTATGCGGAAATCCTCTCCTTCTTCCCTTGCAAAACTAGACCAGCAACTTGCGTCCTATCGCCGCTACGCCGATTGGCGCTTTTACAAAGGAACAGAATTCGCCGATCTAGTCGAATCGCTTGCCGGCCGCCGTGCTGCCCAATGCTTCGCGACCCCTGACCACCCAGCCGAGCGGATCTACGCCAATGTCCAGCCATTATCTGGCGCCGCCGCAAACCTTGCGATTTATGAGGCATTTGTAGATCCTGGCGATACTGTGATGGGCATGGCGCTCACCGAAGGAGGGCATCTTACTCACGGTTCAGAGTTCAACATCACAGGAAAACGTTATAAGATTATCTCTTACTCCACCAGCCCTCAAACGGGTAAACTCGACTACAGCCAAATGATGCAATTAGCCAAGAAGCATCGACCGCGCCTGATAATCGGGGGATTCACCTCCTATCCATGGCAAGCAGATTGGTCAGAGTTCCGCAGGATCGCCGATGAAGTAGGCGCCATTTTTCTTGCCGACATCGCTCACACAGCAGGACTGGTAACCGCGGGTGTCTATCCAAATCCTATTGGCTACGCAGATGTAGTAACTCTGACCACCCACAAGACATTGTGTGGTCCACGCGGAGCAGTAATTCTCTCTACTGATCCTGGGATTGCCGCTCTGGTTGACAGCGCTATTTTCCCAGGGGAACAAGGCGGTCCGCATGTCAACAAGTTCGCAGCAATTGCGGTCGCTCTTGCCACCGCGCAGACACCTGAATTCAAGGACCTGCAACGCCAAATCGTAAAGAACGCCAGCTATCTCGCGGAAGCGCTACGAGAAGAAGGACTTACCTTGGCTTACGGTGGGACAAACACACACCTGCTACTAGTCGACCTAAGAACACTCGTCAATGATACAGGCTTTGTCATGATGGGAGAAATCGCTTCACGCATCCTAGACCTAGTGGGAATCGTCTGCAACAAGAACACCATCCCAGGCGATCATAGCGCGGCCGACGCGCATGGAATCCGCCTAGGAACCCCGTGGGCCACACAGCGGGGAATGGGGAAGCAAGAAATGGAGACCCTCGCGCGAATCATCGCCAAGGTGCTAACCTCAATCCGTCCATTCTCCTATTTGGGACTTAACGAGAAGCTATCCCGCGGAAAGCTTCCGCTGTCTGTTCTTGAACAAGCGAGGCAAGACGTACAGGCAATCATTTCTCATATCGATCCAGAGCCCAAGCCGAACAAGGAAACACGCCCGCGCCAGTCCGAAGACCTCGACTGTATAGCCTTTCTGCGCGTACGTAGTGGGCGAGCAACAGCATTGCTCAACGAAGCTGCAACTACTGATCTCCTAACTCTTGATAAGGGCAGGCAGCTGCGCAGCCTACTATTCAACGGCGAAGGACAACTTATCTCCGAAATCCTCATAGGCCGTCTCGCGGAAGAAGATTATCTGCTTCTTGTTCCTGGCTCGGTCAAAGAAGAAGTCAAGAGTTGGCTTGTCGGGCTAGCAGACGGATACATTCTGTTCGACAAGAAAGACATATT
The DNA here is from genome assembly GCA_030670905.1 of Candidatus Bipolaricaulota bacterium. Taxonomy (GTDB): domain Bacteria; phylum Bipolaricaulota; class Bipolaricaulia; order UBA7950; family UBA9294; genus JAUVYF01. Next base: position 7,135 of record DAOVAR010000012.1, on the reverse strand, counting down.
CCGCAAGGTACAAGGTCCGGCCATAGTGGAAGAAGTAACGCGAGCAGCAATACCCGCGCCAGCAAAGGAATGGCTTCTGGCCAACCCCCCCGCAGAGTGGGGTTCACTGACAATCCAAGAGATGTACTCTCAGCAACCAGGGCTGTTCGCCATTCACAAACCTTATTTTGTCGGGCAAGCGCTGCTTGAGCTATCAGAACAAACAGACAACCGAGCAAGTTTTTCCTGGAAAGAAGAGGAAGAAGTGCTCAAACGTACTCCTATCTATGATCAACACAAAGAACTTGGCGCGAAATTAGTTCCATTTGCTGGCTGGGAGATGCCGGCTTGGTATACATCTACTCTAGAAGAACACAGGGCTGTGCGCGAGACAGCCGGCCTCTTTGATCTTGGGCACATGGGGGTATTCGAGGTTTCCGGCGAATACGCAACCGAGTTCTTGAATGTAGTAACCTCTAATTACGCCGCGTGGCTCAACAACGGCGAATCACAGTACGCGTATCTGTTAACACCCAGCGGGGAAGTGATTGATGACATTTTTGTATACCGACGGGCGCGCGATCGCTACCTCCTAGTGGTAAATGCTGTCAACGAAAACAAAGACTGGGAATGGTTGACTGGAGTAAACGCGCAACGGTACTTAATCGACCAAGAGTTACCCTTGCGTCACTGCGGCCCCGAGGTAAATTTGTGTAACCTAAGAGAAGAACGAGAAGTAATGGACCTCGCTCTGCAGGGTCCGCTTAGTCAGAAGATCTTGGAGCGAATCGCGGGTAAGGAAGAAAGACTTGCTATCTCTTGCCTTCAGAGAACTGAGTTCTGTGAGGTTATCATTGACGGACACCAACTACTGGTCGCCCGCACCGGTTATACCGGCGAAGAGATCGGTTACGAGATTTACCTAGCTAGGGCCGATGCCCTCTGGCTCTGGCACAAACTCCTCGACGTAGGAATACCATTAGGCATGAAGCCATGTGGGCTAGCCGCCCGTGACTCTACTCGGGTCGAAGCAGGACTGCCGCTCTATGGACATGAGCTCGCTGGGCCATATCAAATCAACCCGTTTGAGGCGGGATTCGGCGCATACGTTAAACTACATAAACCGTTTTTCATTGGCCGCGACTATTGCCTTAAGGCATACACTGATCCAACACGAGAGACTGTTCGCTTCCAAGTAGATACGGCAGGCACGCGCCCTATCCACGCCGGCGCAGCAGTAATCGACCGCAACGGTCATTACCTGGGTCGAGTAACAAGTTGTGTTAGCCTGCTGCGCGATAGCCAAGTTGGTTTGGCCTTGGTCAACGAGCTTGATATACATTCGGAGACGAAGATAACAATCCTTAACCCTCCACACAAACACGAAGCAGCAAAAGCCTCCCCAGATTTGACCCAAGGCGATCGAGTAGCTGTGCCAACCCCCGGAAGAATTATTTCTCGCTTTCCGGAATAAGACATCAGTGATTAGCGGCGCGAACTTGGGGATCGCGCATCAAGTTGCGCTACACACCACACAGATAAAGCGCTCCACCCACTACAAAGCCAAACACAAGGTTGAATACCTTTACCCTAATTGAGTCGCGAACCGATACCGATAATAATGGAAGTATGCCGTGTCCATCTTGCACAAACGAGCTTAGAAATAGAACAGAAAACGGGATAAGGCCATTGGCAAACATCATGACAAAGATTAGGTGGGGCCCAGACTCTGGAATCAGCCCAAGTAGTCCCGCGAATAAGAACACCCACAGCATATGAGATTGAATGAACTGTTCTACAATCCCTTGGCTTGGAAGCAGTGACATAACCAGTAACGCTCCAAATGTCCACAAGAAAACACGCAAGGTATGCCGAAACAGGACGTGGGCAATGATATGCTCCCGCAGGTAATGCTCCGAGCTTGACAATCCGAGAAGGGCGACCGACGAAAGAAGAACCACAAGAGTGATTCTCATCCATCCCCACCCTGTCGGTTCAAGTAAGCCTAGAACAGATGTACCAAGAAGGGCGATCATCAACACAAAAAAGGCGACCCGTATTGCGCTCGGCCGACGTAGATTGTTGGCTAGCGAGACCAAGGTATTGTCCCCTAACTCCTCTGGGTGAAGCTCATGTAGTTCACATGCTTCACATGGAACTATACCAAGACGTTTTGCTATGAGATCGGACAGGAAGCCAAAGAAAACCCCGGCAATGAGCAATCCTCCGAACATGAGCAATGCTTTACCCGGAAAGAGAGCAAACATGACATAGGCTTCATCCCCCGAAGTAGCGATCATTCCTCCAACCAGCGCCCCAAAGCCAATCAGGCCGTGCACATACATTGACACATTCATAAATGCCCCTAGACAACCTGGGGTTGAGCCAAGGAATGAGGCCAACACGTACTCACGCCACTTACGACCACGTAGAGCGCGCGTCATCCCGCCTCGCGAGAAGACATTTAGCCAATCGACTAATACCATCATGGAGAAGACGAAGATGGCGATCGTAATGGCGCTCCGAAAAGCTCCGAGAACATTCATCTAAGTTCCATCTGCTTGGGGACATTCTTCCCCAATTCTCCCAACGCTCGCTTCACATCACGCAGTACATTTCTCATTTGTGTTATCGCCCTATTGCTATAAGAATTACGCGATCATTGCCGCTATTCCTCGCGCCAGCAGAGCAACTACAAGAGCAATCGTTGTAGTAGCCCCAATCACCAAAGCTGTCTTCCCGCGTCCAAGTTCGCGCGCGAGTACCGCGATTGTAGCCACGCATGGAATGTAGAACATTACGAAGAGCGTAAAAGTCATTATCTGGCCAGCCGACAGTACGGCAGCTACCTGGGTTGTCCCCAGCGCTTGGAACAGCATAATCAATGACAACTCCTTCCGGAGAACGCCGAAGATCAATGTAACGCCAAGGGCAAGAGGTAATCCAAGAGCCCAAGTTACTGGACGAAAGGCAAGGTTCAGATAGTAATCCCAACGCGCATATTCAAGAAGGCTCAGCACAAGGCTTCCGCCAATCAGAAGAGGCCACGCAAGGATGATGAACTCGCGGACACGCAACCATACCTTGGCCAAGACAACGCGAATGGAAGGAACCTTGTAGGAAGGGATTTCCAGGATCAATCCCGGGGTCACTTGCGGGGAAAGCTTAGTTAATATCTTACCAATAATGGCAATTACAAGAATATTGATGACGTAAAGCAGGAAGGCCCAATGCGCGCCAAGAAAATAGCCAACTAGTCCGAAAATAATGGCGGTGCGAGCTACGCATGGAACCATAATCGCCAGGGCAGCTGTAATAAATCGGGCGCGTTTCGAATCCAGAATACGAGTAGCCATCACTGCTGGTACACTGCAACCATAACCAAGGATAAATGGGATCACAGATTTGCCATGCAATCCTATTTTGTGCATGAATATGTCCATCAGATAGCCAGCGCGAGGTAGATACCCCACATCTTCTAACACGGCAAGACCAACCAAGAAAGGAACCAGGTAGGGAAAAACAATCCCGATCGCGCCAGCCATACCCTGGATAATCCCCTTAACAGCAAAAAACGCGAATCCATGATTGGGAATCACCTGGGCAAGCATGTCAATAGAACGATCAAACAGATTCATGACCGGCGCTTCGATCATTGAGCCAACACGGAAAACAACAATGAAGAAGATATACATAATGGCGACAAAAAAGACATAGCCAAGAACGCGATGCATGAGTAAGGTATCTAGCTTGTCTCGTAAGCCAACGGTCGGGCGTCCAACTGTAGCCACTCCTTCAAATAGCTCCATGGCGAGGTTATGTCGCTCGGCTGAAAGTATGTCTTCAGCGCTTGAACCACGGATCTTTCCAAGACTATCTTTCAGCTGTTCTGTTCTTTGATAAAGTTCGAACGAATTTCTTCTTGCCTGCTCCGCGAAATAAGGATCGCCATCGAGAAGCTTGATCGCCAGGAGACGTGGCGCTAAACCAATCTGCTGCGCCAATCCACAACTGAGCTCCTTCACCAGTTCGCCAATTACCTTTTCCACATCATTGCTATAAGTAGAAAAAGGGACTCTAGGCTTTGCGTGCGCTACCTCCATCGCGTGCTCTACTGCTTCCTTCACGCCTACCCCTCGCGAAGCGACTGCGCTAAACACAGGCACACCAAGGCACTCAGCAAGTTTCTCTGTATTGATAGTGATCCCTTTTCGTTTTGCCTCGTCTTGCATGTTCAGACAGACAACAATCGGAATCTGCATTTCCGTAAGTTGAATGGTTAACTCAAGGCTACGCGAGAGAAGGGAAGCATCAACTACGTTCAATACGGCGTCAATCTGTCCATCAAGAAGGAAATTGCGCGCCTGGGCCTCCGCTTGATCAAGTGAAGTAAGGGAATAGATGCCAGGCAGATCCACTACTTCCGCGTGTTTTCCTCCTATCAGAGTCTCACTCTTCAGGTATTCCACTGTGGTACCCGGGAGGTTGGAGGTTTTTGCCTTGTATCCTACCAGGTGATTGAAGATGGTGCTCTTACCAGAGTTTGGTTGTCCTACCAGAGCGATGCGGATCATGGGCTTCCTTTCTTTCGTATAGCGGCGCTACAAAGCGCGCCATTGCTCCACGAGCACGCCTCTTGCAGCATTTCGTACAGTATCCGACCAACTGCACTTCGGCGCCGACGACCTCAAAGCCCCTCTGCTCGGCAAGCTCTTGGAAGGCACTGGTTGAGGGGATTTCAACAACCTTCCCACATCCAAGGCAAATGAAGTGATAGTGTTCTTTCAAGCCAAGCTCGTAGTGGTGATAACCTTTCCCCAAGTCACTCAACTGCACCAAGCCTAGTTCTTTGAGGAGCTTCACCGTTCGATACACTGTGGACAGGCTAAGTTTTGTGGCCTCTCTTCTCCCGAGCTGATAGATTTCAGCCGCGGTTAGGTGGGGGTTATCTGTGATGATGCGAAGCAGAACTCTCCGCTCTTCCGTAATGCGCTTCCCTTCCGCATGCAAGATACGTGTTATCTCTTTACAGCTCACCGCTTTCCTCCACTTAAAGACAGCACATAATCTTCCACAGCCAATTTGTTCTCCTATTTTGCGAATCACGAATGGGGCTCAACCTAAGGCTACAAAGGATCGATAAGGACCTTGCGTGCCACACCTCGGCCAAGAGCAATCTTGCTACCATTCACCTCAATAACCACTGGACCGGAAAAAGCTCCTCCTTGTGTCAAATAAACTATGTCGCCAGGGTGAATTCCCATTTGCGTTAGATTACGACGCAATCCTCTGCCGCCATGCACCTTGATAACACGGGCTCGCTTTCCAAGCTGCAACTGATCCAGGGTCATCGTATCTCCTCTGGAAACTGACTCCTTGACATCCACCATCGGGATCTTATTGCAAGTAGTTCGCAATTACAACAACAGCTTAGCCTATCCTTACCCTGCTGTCAAGAGGATTCACCTCAAAACATACTTATCCATTTCCCACTCACATATGTCGTCTTCTCGCGTGACAAACAACCCCACTCAAGTTTGCTTTTCCTTGTATTCTACATCAGGAAATTCTAAGGAGTGATGAGCGATTGAGTCGGCGTGGCAGGATAACCGTGGTACTCATAGTGCTATTCTTTTGCCTTGTTTCCTCCTCACTTGACGCCGGCGACCCCGTTCTTCCCCGTCGGTTTACTGTCGTGATCGATCCTGGACATGGCGGAATAGACCCAGGTGCGATTGGAGTTGGTGGTATACAGGAAAAAGAGATTACCCTGGCAATCGCTCATATAATATACATCAAGGCATTTGAGTACCCCGAATTGCGGATCATCCTAAGTCGGCAACGAGATGAATACGTTGATCCATCTGATCGCGTGCTTGCCGCAAACAAGATTGCTGCTGACCTATATATTAGTATCCATGCCAACGCTTATACATCCTCAAGCATCTCTGGCATAGAAACATTGATTCACGAAACAAACGGGATGGAGAGTCCAAGTTTCGAGCTCGCAGAAATGTTACAGAAGAAGATGGCCGCCAAAACTGGGGCCAGAGATCGTGGGGTGAAATTCGCCCCTTTATTCATCCGCCGAGCACAGATGCCAGCAGTTTTAGCTGAAGTAGGTTTTCTTACCAATCAAGAGGAGGCCAGGCTCCTTCGCAGTCTTTCTTATCAAAGCAAGATAGCGGATGCAATTCTCGAAGCGATATTACAGTTCCTACATAATTAAGTAGCAACATGCGGAAAAAGCTGCAATCAATTTACGAATTGCTTCTTGACAGGTATGGCCCACAAGGCTGGTGGCCAGCGGAAACTCCCTTCGAAATAGTCGTTGGAGCGATTCTTACTCAAGGCGTCGCCTGGTCAAATGTAGAGAAGGCAATTTCTTCCCTGAAAGAGGTTGCACTAATCGATCTTCATGCACTTGACAGGGCCACCGTGGAACAAATAGCTTCCCTGATTCACCCCACCATCTATTACAACGAGAAGGCCAAGAAGCTAAAGAATCTATTGCGTTTCCTTAGACAACGCTATCATGGAGAGCTCTCGCGCCTATTTCTCCTTCCCGTGCCAAAGCTACGAACAGAGCTCCTATCAATAGAAGGTGTTGGAGAAGAAACCGCTGACGCTATCATTTTGTATGCCGCGGGCAAACCGAGCTTTGTCATCGATGCTTACACAAGAAGGATCTTCTTCCGCCTAAGGATGGCTCATGAAAAAGAACAATACACCAAACTGCGCTCCCTGTTTATGAACAATCTGGAAGAGGATACTTCGCTGTACAAGGAGTACCACGCCCTATTAGTTCACCATGGAAAGGAGCACTGTCGCCCAATACCTATATGCGCTGGTTGCCCACTATGCTCGCTCTGCGGTTTTCAAGCAGACAACTGTAGACTGTGATGAGTGATAGGTAATGAGTTCGTTGAGTTTGTTGAGTTCGTTGGGTTCGTTGAGTTGAAAACACGGTCGGGAGCCGAGAAAAGGCGAGTTGAATAGTTGAATGGTTGATTGGGAACAAGGGATTTGTATGTGCCGATCACATGACCCAATGTAGGGGCAACCCTTGTGGTTGCCCTCGTATTGACCGGTACGACATCGTGGTCCGACGCCCCCACAATCGATCCATCATCGGACAACACGACATCATGGGCAG